>NZ_QUGH01000031.1:0-1303 GCF_003478985.1 Ruminococcus sp. AF20-12LB
TAGTGCGCCCGGCGGCGCACGTTTCTAACGGGTTAAAGTCCCGAATCCGCCCGGTAGTGGGAAGGATATAGCCGAAGGCAAGGGTGTCCATCGTGAGACGGAATCCGAAGGAAGCCGGATGTGGGAACAGACTAACCACGGGCAAATCTCTGGTCTGACGAACAGAAATCTCATATAAGGTTATGCATGAGGGTAAGGCTGCTATCCAAGTCAAAGCCCAATAACTACACGGAATCATGCGTGATAAATAAGGCAGATGGATGGAGAGGAAGAAACGTGTGGTACCCGGGGAGGTCTGTGCGGTATGCTCCGAAAGGAGTAACCACTGTACAAAGCAGTGCTGAACGCACAGAAGTCAGCAGAGGTCATAGTAGCCGAAAGGTGAAGGACCGAATCAGTAGGAGTCTTGAGTATGACTGGGAAAGGAGGAATGACTGATGATGACAGAAAACACAAAAAGTGGCTGTTCGCAAAGAGATAGTGCGGAACATGAAGGGTATGCGAAAGCGTCAAGGTCATTCAATCGGATATGGAAAGAAAGAGACAGTGCACAGCCGAAACTCTTGGAAGCGATACTGTACAAAGATAATCTAAACAGAGCGTATAAAAGAGTGAAGGCGAATAAAGGAGCGGCAGGTATTGATGGAATGAGTATCGAAGAAACCCTGCCATATCTAAAGGAACATCAACAGGAACTGAAAAACCGGATACTCAGAGGAAAATATACTCCATCTCCGGTAAGGCGGGTTGAAATTCCAAAACCAGACGGTGGTGTGCGAAAGCTTGGCATACCAACGGTGATAGACCGTACCATCCAACAGGCAATAACCCAACAGTTAGTGCCAATCTATGAACCGCTGTTTGCAGATGGTAGCTTTGGCTATCGTCCGGGCAGAAGCGCCAAAGACGCAATACTTAAAGTGAAGGAGTATGCAGAAAAAGGATACACTTATGCAGTATCCTTAGATTTATCGAAATACTTTGATACACTTAACCATGAAATCCTTATTAACTTACTACGCAAGACCGTAAAGGACGAACGGGTGGTACAGTTGATTAAGCGTTATCTGAAAAGCGGGGTAATGGAGAATGGAGTGGTGATGGAAACAGAGGAAGGTTCGCCACAAGGAGGAAACCTATCCCCATTACTGGCGAATATCTACCTTAATGAGTTTGACCAGGAGTTTGTAAAGAGAGGAGTCCCATGTATCCGGTATGCAGATGACATTGTGTTTCTTGCGAAGAGCAAACGGGCATCGGAGAGACTTCTGGAAAGCAGTACGAAATATCTTGAAGAGAAGCT
>NZ_QUGH01000032.1:0-826 GCF_003478985.1 Ruminococcus sp. AF20-12LB
CCTCCGATCACCGGAAATGATCCATTTTTATTACAAAGGAGGATTTACTTATGGCTACTTATAATATTGGAAACCGCAAACACCTTACTCTCGCTGACCGTGCTGCTATCGAACATGGTATACAGATTGGGGAAAACTTTTCTCAGATTGCTCGCAAGTTAAACAAGGATTCTTCCACCATCTCAAAGGAGATACGGCGTCATATCATACATGTTCCTCATTATCAGGATGACCTCCAGAAGAAACGCTCGGAATGCCAGTTCTTTCATTCCTGTGACAAAAGAAATGTATGTGGCAGCCTTTCCTGCCGGTCATTGTGCTTTAAGTGCCGTTCTAAGCGCTGTGCCATGTATTGCCGTGCTTTTACTCCTGTACTTTGCGACAGGCTCAAAAAACCACCGTATGTTTGCAACAACTGCAACCAGATACGTACCTGTTCCCATGACTTCTATTTTTACCGTGCCCATTATGCCCATGACCTTTATAATGAGATTAAGGTTTCTTCCCGTTCAGGTATCAACCAGACACCCGAATCTCTGGAACAGCTGGATCAGCTGGTTTCACCTTTTCTCCTTAAAGGACAGCCATTATCTCATATTTATGTTTCCAATCAGCAGCTTATCAATTGTTCTATCCGTACATTATATAACTACATTGATCATGGATATTTTACTGCTATCAATTTGGATCTCCCACGCAAAGTACGCTATAAAAAACGTCGCAAGACCAGAAAAGCTCCTGAAAACACCGGCTGCCGGGAAAATAGGACATACCATCATTTTGAAAAATATCTTGAAGAATATCCAGACACAAATGTTGTAGAGTT
>NZ_QUGH01000032.1:836-1120 GCF_003478985.1 Ruminococcus sp. AF20-12LB
GAAAAATATCTTGAAGAATATCCAGACACAAATGTTGTAGAGTTAGATGTTGTGGAAGGCGCTGGTGGAAAATCTGAAAAAGTACTTCTGACTATGCTCTTCCGTAATTGTAACCTTATGCTCCTTTTTCTACTTGAAGCCGATGACCGTAAAAATGTCAGGGAGGTTTTCCTTTGGCTGTATGAACAGCTTGGAGCAGCTCTATACCACAAGTTATTTCCTGTTATCCTCACAGACAATGGCTCCTCTTTTAAAGACCCTGAAATATTTGAACGTCCTGGAGA
>NZ_QUGH01000033.1:0-1067 GCF_003478985.1 Ruminococcus sp. AF20-12LB
AACCGTTTGGCTATCTCTCGTTTTTACTGCTTTTGGTTTGTTTAAACCGTTCTTTAAATAAATGTAAAGAAATTTTCGAGAATCGTATGTGTTTCACTGTTTAGTTATCAAGGTTTGTTGTGTCTGCCTCTCAGACAGCTCGTTTATTTTATCTCATCTCTTTTTGTTTGTCAAGCACTTTTTTAAGTTTTTTTCAAACATTTTTGAGTTAAGATTTTGTTGTCGTTTCGTTGACGACTTGGATACTTTATCATATCTTCTGTCTTTTGTCAACTGCGGATTTCATTTTTCTGAAATTCTTTTTAATTGTTTATTTTTCAAGAACAATTATTTGCGACAGCTCAGTTATATTACCATAGGGTTTTATGCTTGTCAACCATAAAATTCAATTTTTTTAGATTTTCCTGAAAGTTTGTTTTTATAGGACAATTTTTTATTCTTATTTGTATTTTTTTGGATTATCTTTATTGTTGTTTATTGTGTTGTTTTTTTATAATAAATCTCTTCGCTGGATGGCGCTACGCCGGTCGCATTTTCAATGCGGTAAGTGCGAGGGAAGGCGATCTCAGAGTTCCGTAGCCCGAACGCCCTCCCTCGCGCTCCCACCCCGTTGGGCACGGAAGGAGTTCTTCGTTGTTGTGTGTGCTGCGTTGTTGACTTTTGTCTGTATGCTCCGGTATTGGATGTGGAACGTTGTGCCGATCTGGTTCCTGTATTCTTCAATATTTATGGCGGTACGCTATGCCGATCTGCAATCTGGTTCTGGGATTCTTCGGTACTTATGGTGGTTCGCTGTGCCGATCTGCGATTTGGTTCTGGGATTCTTCGGTACTTATGATGGTTCGCTATGCCGATCTGCGATCTGGTTCTAGGATTCTTCGGTACTTATGGTAGTATGCTGTGCCGATCTAGTTCCTGTATTCTTCGATATTTATGGTGATACGCTGTGCCGATCCCGTATTCTTCGATACTTATAGGAATATTCTGTACCAGTCTGACATTTCAGGACAGGACGCCCAGTCCGCTTCCATCCCCCGCATGTTTTTTCCTGTCGGCTGGAAGCGTCA
>NZ_QUGH01000034.1:0-1028 GCF_003478985.1 Ruminococcus sp. AF20-12LB
TTGTTGTCGTTTCGTTGACGACTTGGATACTTTATCATATCTTCTGTCTTTTGTCAACTGCGGATTTCATTTTTCTGAAATTCTTTTTAATTGTTTATTTTTCAAGAACAATTATTTGCGACAGCTCAGTTATATTACCATAGGGTTTTATGCTTGTCAACCATAAAATTCAATTTTTTTAGATTTTCCTGAAAGTTTGTTTTTATAGGACAATTTTTTATTCTTATTTGTATTTTTTTGGATTATCTTTATTGTTGTTTATTGTGTTGTTTTTTTATAATAAATCTCTTCGCTGGATGGCGCTACGCCGGTCGCATTTTCAATGCGGTAAGTGCGAGGGAAGGCGATCTCAGAGTTCCGTAGCCCGAACGCCCTCCCTCGCGCTCCCACCCCGTTGGGCACGGAAGGAGTTCTTCGTTGTTGTGTGTGCTGCGTTGTTGACTTTTGTCTGTATGCTCCGGTATTGGATGTGGAACGTTGTGCCGATCTGGTTCCTGTATTCTTCAATATTTATGGCGGTACGCTATGCCGATCTGCGATCTGGTTCTAGGATTCTTCGGTACTTATGGTGGTTCGCTGTGCCGATCTGCGATTTGGTTCTGGGATTCTTCGGTACTTATGATGGTTCGCTATGCCGATCTGCGATCTGGTTCTAGGATTCTTCGGTACTTATGGTAGTATGCTGTGCCGATCTAGTTCCTGTATTCTTCGATATTTATGGTGATACGCTGTGCCGATCCCGTATTCTTCGATACTTATAGGAATATTCTGTACCAGTCTGACATTTCAGGACAGGACGCCCAGTCCGCTTCCATCCCCCGCATGTTTTTTCCTGTCGGCTGGAAGCGTCAGCCAGAGGAAGGTGGCATCGGGCCGGGCTGCTGCGGAGGAGGGGTGATTACTACTTGGGCTGCGAGAGACGGCGTTATTGCGGCAGGATCTGCTGTCTGAGCCGGAGGCGAGTTCTGACCCTGCCGCAATGCTTTTAGCCGTCTCACGGAGCCCTAGTAGTATCCCCCGACGGAGTC
>NZ_QUGH01000035.1:0-751 GCF_003478985.1 Ruminococcus sp. AF20-12LB
AGGGTTTTATGCTTGTCAACCATAAAATTCAATTTTTTTAGATTTTCCTGGAAGTTTATCTTAAAGGGACAATTTCTTTTCTTTTATTATCCTATTATCTCCCTGTTTATTATTTATTATATATATGTTTTTTTATAAGTTTCTTCGCTGAGTGCGCTACGCCGGTCGCATTTTCAATGCGGTAAGTGCGAGGGAAGGCAATCTCAGAGTTCCGTAGCCCGAACGCCCTCCCTCGCGCTCCCACCCCGTTGGGCACGGAAGGAGTTCTTCGTTGTTGTGTGTGCTGCGTTGTTGACTTTTTTCTGTATGCTGCGGTACTCAGAGTGGAACGTTGTGCCGACCTGGTTCCTGGATTCTTCGATATTTATGGTGGTACGTTGGGCCGATCTCGTTTCTGGATTCTTCAATATTTATGGTGATACGCTATGCCAATCTCGTCCCTGTATTCTTCGATACTTATAGTGGTACGTTGGGCCGATCTCGTTTCTGGATTCTTCGGTACTTACAATGGTACGCTGCGCCAATCTGGTTCTGGAGATTCTTCGATATTTGCAGGAATATTCTGTACCAATCTGGCATTTCAGGACAGGACGCCCAGTCCGCTTCCGTCACCTGTTCTGTTTTTTTCCTGTCGGCTGGAAGCGTCAGCCAGAGGAAGGTGGCATCGGGCCGGGCTGCTGCGGAGGAGGGGTGATTACTACTTGGGCTGCGGGAGACGGCGTTATTGCGGCAGGGTCTGCTGTCTGAGCCG
>NZ_QUGH01000036.1:0-662 GCF_003478985.1 Ruminococcus sp. AF20-12LB
AGCAAACGGGCATCGGAGAGACTTCTGGAAAGCAGTACGAAATATCTTGAAGAGAAGCTGGAACTCACAGTCAACAGAGAGAAAAGCCGTACTGTCAGCGTGTTTGCAATCCGAAATTTTAAGTTTCTTGGCTTTGCATTGGGAAGGAACGGAAACGGTATCTACGTTCGCGTTCATCCAAAGTCATGGAAGAAGTTTAAGTCGAGACTGAAAGAGTTATCTTCCCGTAAGTCTGTACAGTCAATCAAACCAAGCCTTGAGAAAATCAGGGTATATGCAAGAGGATGGCTGAACTATTACGGAATAGCAAGCATGAAGAACAACATGGAAGACATCAACGGATGGCTCTATCACAGAATACGCATGTGTATATGGAAACAGTGGAAACTTCCAAGAACAAAGAAAAGAAATCTGATAAAGATGGGAGTACACGAATACTATGCGAACATGGCGGCAAACTGCCGGAGAGGACACTGGTATTGTGCGAATCTGACAACAGTTAAGAAAGCCATGACAAAATAAAGACTGATAAACGGTGGCTTTTATGATTTAGCCACAGCCTATCAGTCTGTGCACATCAACTATTGAAACCGCCGTGTACCGAACGGTACGCACGGTGGTGTGAGAGGACGGGAGCTAATCACTCCCTCCTACTCGATTAT
>NZ_QUGH01000037.1:0-648 GCF_003478985.1 Ruminococcus sp. AF20-12LB
AACTTGAATTTTCAAATTAGTCTTTGCAAATAACCTTTGAACCTTCACCATCAATTACAATTCCCTGACGGTTGTTAATTGGGCATAGATTCAAATCCGAAAACTCAGTCATTATTTTCTCGGTAACTTTCTTAAATGGTGCTGTAAGATAATGCGGAAGAACATAGAAATCAATCAAATCAAGCCCTGCATCATCTTCTTGTGAGTAGTCCTCTGGCTTTTTATCCATTTGCTCGATATATTGGATGCTTGGAGCGCATATAATTGCGCCTGCCGACTCGCCGATCATCAATTTTCCATTTGCCAATTCCTTTTTCAGTAGCCCATCAGTTCCCGTTTTACGGAGCTGGTCCATAAGAAAGAAAGAATTTCCGCCGGTAAAATATATCACATCTGCTTCTTCAAAAACAGACTGTATCGTTGAATAAGCCTCCGTTGAAATATCAATTTCAGTTACGATTGCTCCCAACTTATTGAATAATTTTCGAGCCGAGCCGACATAACCGGTGTAGCCTTCACGCAGTGAAGCTGTTGGAATAAATGCGACTTTCTTATTTTCAATTTCTTCCTTTATCAGACTTCCCACACTTGAAAAGTGCGAACATAAAAATAGTTTCATCAATATTCTCCTTTATAAATTCCGATTTT
>NZ_QUGH01000038.1:0-411 GCF_003478985.1 Ruminococcus sp. AF20-12LB
CCCTATTGCTCATGATTATGAACTTTTCGGGGTTCTGGTTCATTTAAACCAGTGGGCTTAAGTGGACTCGAACCACCGACCTCACGCTTATCAGGCGTGCGCTCTAACCAGCTGAGCTATAAGCCCATCTTAGGATTTTTAAATCCTAGTGGAGATGAAGAGATTCGAACTCTCGACCCCCTGCTTGCAAGGCAGGTGCTCTCCCAACTGAGCTACATCCCCATTTGATCTGGCAGCCACCTGCTCTCCCACACCGTCTCCAGTGCAGTACCATCGGCCGCTTAGGTCTTAACCGTCGTGTTCGGGATGGGAACGGGTGTTTCCCCTAAGCGCATCGCTACCAGAAATATCACTATTCAATTTCCTTGATAACTCAACAGTAAAACACATTTCTTTTCTCTACTTTTTCCT
>NZ_QUGH01000038.1:421-631 GCF_003478985.1 Ruminococcus sp. AF20-12LB
TCCCACACCGTCTCCAGTGCAGTACCATCGGCCGCTTAGGTCTTAACCGTCGTGTTCGGGATGGGAACGGGTGTTTCCCCTAAGCGCATCGCTACCAGAAATATCACTATTCAATTTCCTTGATAACTCAACAGTAAAACACATTTCTTTTCTCTACTTTTTCCTTAGAAAGGAGGTGATCCAGCCGCACCTTCCGATACGGCTACCTTG
>NZ_QUGH01000039.1:0-596 GCF_003478985.1 Ruminococcus sp. AF20-12LB
ATCCTCACAGACAATGGCTCCTCTTTTAAAGACCCTGAAATATTTGAACGTCCTGGAGATACAGCTCGTTTATCCCGGGTTTTCTACTGTGATCCTATGTCGTCCTGGCAGAAAGGCAAGTTGGAAAAAAACCATGAATTTATCCGTTATATCCTTCCCAAAGGTATCGGCTTCGCACAACTGAACCAGAGCAAGGTAACTCTGATAGCTAACCATATCAATAGCGTGGCAAGAGCCAGTTTAAACGGCTGTACCCCATTTAAACTGGCTCAGTTACTGATAGACAGAAAACTATTGGAACTTTGCGATCTTAAAGATATACCCGCGGATCAGGTGATATTAAAACCCACGCTGTTAAAGCACTAAATATCACATTCATTTCCGGCATCGTATTCTCCAGACCGGTGGAAGTTACCCTTGCAAAGAACAGCCAGCGGTCCTTTCGTGATGTTCCAATCCCGTAAAAACACGGTGTTTTCTCCTTATATTATAGTTTTGTTTTGTGTAAATATCTATATCTTGTAGAAATTAATTCTGCAGAAATCCCTTTACTTATCAGTACTAGCACATGGTGGAAGTTACTTTTTCATTCAACC
>NZ_QUGH01000004.1:0-133381 GCF_003478985.1 Ruminococcus sp. AF20-12LB
GGTGGAAGTGTGGTAACACATGGAGCTGACTGTTACTAATCGGGTGAGGGCTTGACCAAAAAGCAGGTCGTAATTGATTCAAGTGATTAACCATCAACAAAGCATGTATGTAGTTTTGAGAGTATAAAAATTAAGCAATATTTAAACTGTTTGGTTTAGATATTGCTTTTTTTGATGTAATTAAAAACAAATATTATGCATGGCAATTAAAAAATAAAAACGGAAAGTTCATTTCTCAAAATAAACAGAGAAGAACTTTCCGTCTTTTATTTTATCACGATATTATTCTTCCACAGCAAGAAGTGCAATACCTTCTTTTGCTTCGCCAAGATCAAGCCATGTGATTCCGCTGGCGCCAGTCATGATGGTTTTTCTTGTCATGTTCCAGGTGTCAATGACATCAATTTTGTATTTATGGTCTTCTGGAAGGATGAAGAAAGGGTTTCTTGGGCAGTGTTTTCCAAGGTATTTGATGTAAACCTGATCACCGCATCTTCCGGAAAAGATTTTATCTTTCAGCGCACCTGCATCATCTTCTGGTTCAGTAAGGCTGGTAACGAGAGAGATGATCGGATGATCCGGGCCGGCTTTATATCCGAGAAATTCATCTCCGAATGTTACAGATTCCGGCTCGTACCAAGGTTCAATGGCAGAAGGAAGGCTTTCCATGAGTTCGCGGAGAAAAGCGATTCTTTCCGGGCTTTTGCCTTTCAGTTTTCCGCCTTTTGCCCACCAGAGTACATCGTCATCGGAAAGATAGGTTTCACCGATTGCTGAGAAGATGGTCGTAAACATCTTCCTCTTTTATGATTTCTTCGATTTTGTACCATTCCTCTTTTGATTTGGCAAAACATAAGTCATATTCGTTTGCCATGCTCCACCAGATACCTGGGAATGCAGATAAACGGCGGACAAGGTAGCGAAGATAAGTTTCATTCTGTTCTGGTGCTAATTTTGAGAAGCCCCATCTGTCGTAAGGATGGAATAAGATAAGATCTGATTCAATATCCATTTCCTGAAGCTGGGAGATCACTTCTTCCAGATGATTCCAGAATTTGTAGTTTGGATGATCTACATCCCAGTTTCCTTCTGCATCTTTGCAAAATGCGAATTCCCGAGGTTCATTTTCGTTAAATTCATAGGATTTTGGGAAAACGCAGAAACGAATCTTATTAAAAGGAGACGTCTGCAGTGTCTGCAGAGTTTCTTTTTCCAGGGCGTCATCCTGATGGATCAGCGCATATACGGTAGTTCCAAAAGGAATGTAGGAGTCTCCGTTTTCGTAGACAAAATGGCAGCCCTGTGTGTGCACCATTCCGTGCTGCGTGGATGCAGTACATTCTTCCTGTCCTTCTGCTTCTACGGCACCTGTGACTTTTCAGGAGTAGACTCCGGCTTCGCGCGGAAGAAAACGTACTTTATAGGTTCCGTTTCCATCATAAAATCCTTTAACCGACTGAGAGGAATTGCCGTTTGTGAATACAGCTTTGATATCGGCAAGTGCTTCTGAGCTGTCTGGTTTTTCTCCCTGGAAAACCAGTTCAAACATTTTGTTCTGAATCATATTTTTATCTCCTTTGATTGTTTTTAGCACATTTTTTATAAAAAATTTCAAATCATGTTAAACGAATTATGACAACTATATTTTAACAACAAATCAGTGTTACATATATCTTAATTTTGATGTTTATATCTTTATTTTGATGTTTGTATCTTTATTTTGCACTGTTTGCGATTTGAGTGTTATTTTACTAACTTACAAAACTGTACCCTAAAAAAGAATAAAAATTGTCACTTGTCATATATCCACTCATAAAGTATCATAACATCTGTGTTATTACACTGACACGCTAAAACAATCATACACAAAAGTAATAACAGAACGAGAGGGGACATTATTATGAACACACAGAACAACACAGTAGTCAAGCTTGCAGAAACTGCATTACTTGCAGCGTTATGCTACGTATCCTTTACATTTTTGCAGATCAAGATCCCAGTGCCGGGTGGAGATGCAACATCGATCCATATCGGAAATGCTTTCTGCGTGCTGGCGGCATTACTTCTTGGCGGCGTATATGGAGGACTTGCAGGTGCGATCGGAATGGGAATCGCGGATGTGATGGATCCGGTTTATATTACAGGTGCGCCGAAAACTTTTATCCTGAAATTCTGTATCGGTCTGATCGTAGGTCTTGTGGCACATAAGATCGCGAAGATCAATGAGAGCACAGATAAGAAATATGTTTTTAAATGGAGTGTGATCGCATCCATCGCAGGACTTGCATTTAATGTAATCGCTGATCCGATCGTGGGATATTTTTACAAGCAGTATATTTTAGGGCAGCCACAGAAGCTTGCAGAGGCACTGGCAAAAATGAGCGCGGCGGCAACCTTTGTCAATGCGGTTGTATCAGTGATCCTGGTAGCAATCATCTATAATGCGGTTCGTCCGGTATTGATCAAGAGTCATCTGCTCACAGTTACTAAGAAAAAAGAACAGACAGCATAATTTATTGAATTGCTATAAGTAAGTTTTCAGCGTGGTTGTGGAGAGCAATAAGCAGAGTGCTTTGTCCAAATCCAAATTCATAAAGAAGTATATAAATAACAGTTTTCAACAGTTATTCTTACGAACATTTTACAGATGTGAAAGTAAGAATAGCTGTTATTTTTTTACACTAATACGCTGTAACATACATATATTGTGTGCTTTTCATAAAAATAAGAAAGATAAATTGTGCAATATTCCAGACAAAATATAAAAAACATATTGACACAGCAAAATAAAATAGTTATAATTCTAAACGTTTGAATTATAACTATTAACATGATTAAATCGAATGCTTTTATCCGTTTGATTAGATAAAGGAGAGGAAGTGAACATACAAATGCAGGATTCATTTCACTATCTGGCCATGGTAAATCAGATGATGATCCAGAAAAAGCTCATGGAGCAGCTGAAAACCACAGGTCTTACGCTGGGACAGCCGAAAGTTCTGGATTATCTGAAGGATCATGATGGTGCCAGCCAGAAGGAAATTGCGGCAGGATGCCTGATCGAAGCAGGATCACTGACCTCCATACTGAACCGCATGGAGGAGAAAGGCCTGATCGAGAGAAAAATGCTCAACGGAAACCGTCGGACTTTTCATATTTTTATGACAGAATCCGGTAAGAAAAATCAGAAGCTTGTGGAAGCTGCTTTTGAAAAAATAGAAGAAACAGCATTTTCCGGTATTTCAGAAGAAGAACAGAAAAGATTTATGCAGACATTTGAAAAGATTTATAAAAATCTTAATGCTAAATAAATGAAACAAAAAGAGAGGGGAATAAATAATGGACAAACTGAAACGATATCTGATTTTTCTGGTAGGACTGTTTGTGAACTCGCTGGGAGTCAGTCTTATCACCAAGGCGAACCTGGGAACGTCGCCAATCTCATCGATCCCGTATGTATTAAGCCTTAACTTCCCGTTTACGCTCGGAAACTTTACCATCTTTTTCAGCATTTTTCTGATCGTACTGCAGCTGATAATCCTGAGAAAGAATTTTAAACTGGAGCATATTTTACAGATTCCGGTATCCATTGTATTCGGATATTTTATCGATCTTACCATGCTTCTTTTTTACTGGGTAAACCCGGAGATGTATGTGATGAAGATCGTTTATCTTCTCATCGGATGCCTGATCCTCGGTTTTGGTGTGTACATGGAGGTTCTGGCCGATGTAGTTATGCTTCCGGGAGAATCTTTTGTCCGCGCGATCGTCCTTACCTGGAAAACAAATTTCGGAACTACCAAGATCTGCTTTGATGTTTCCATGGCTGTGATCGCCGCAGTACTGTCATTTGTTTTTGCAGGCAGACTGGACGGTGTGCGTGAAGGCACTGTAATTGCCGCACTGCTGGTTGGATTTATCGCGAGACTTTTCGGAAAGAAGCTTGCTTTTGTAAAAACAATGCTGTTTCCGGAGGCTGTTCAGGAAGAACAGCAGAGAGAACAGCAGAGAGAACAGGCGGCTCAGACACAGCATGGCATTCAGGGAAAAAATGTCATCGCTATAGGAAGACAGTTTGGAAGTGGCGGCCACGATATCGGCAAGGTACTTGCAGAGAAGCTTGGCTATGATTTCTATGATGCAGAGATCATTCAGATGGCAGCAGGAACAACAGGCTATACACCGGAATTTATTAAAAAGAATGAGGAGATCATGACAAACAGCCTCCTCTATGATCTTGTCAATCAAATGTATTTAAACAGTAATTCTCAGGATGAGGCACCGAAGGATAAGATTTTTGCGGCGGAGTCAAAGGTAGTACGTGAGCTTGCAGAAAAAGGAAACTGCGTGATCGTGGGCCGGTGTGCAGATTATGTTCTCCGAAATTCAGAAAACTGTCTGAAGGTATTCTTCTCAGCACCTCTTGAGAGCAGAATCAAAAGAGTTTCCAAAAGACAGAATATCTCTGAAAAAGAGGCAAAGACAGTCGTACAGAAAAATGAAAAGCTCCGTGCAGACAACTACCGTTATTACACAAGAAGAATGTGGGGAGCAGCAGACAATTTTGATCTCAGCTTGAACACTGATCTTGGCGAAGATTATATCGAAATCTGTATCCGCGGAGCGATGAAACTGTAATTACGGAGTATTCCGTACCCGGCAAAATCCTATACAATTTGCAAAGAGTCTGTGTTATGATGAATAGCAGATAGACACGATACATGGATTTTACAGCATCACTGATTTTGTGAATTGCTATAGGAGAGTTGGGGAAATTGCTTATGGGGGATCATAAAAAATACATATTAAACAGATTGGCTGAACTGACAGGCGTTGATATTTTTTGTCAGGCAGACGAAACGTTGTCAAGCTATCAGAGAAATTCAGAACTGAATCCGATTTTCAGGAACAGCCAGCTGAGAGAACGATTAATGAAAGAGGCGGCCGCTCAGAAGCTGCCTCTTCTTCATAAAGAGGAAGACAGTATTTATTTTATCTGTGTAAGATCAGAGGGACAGTACTATTTTGCAGGTCCGCTCAGTCTGGGCGCGCTGAATAAGGTGGAGCTGCATAAATACTATAAGCGTTATGGGATTCACACAGATAAAGAGAAAATCTTGAAAAGATTTCAGTTTTCGGAAGTGATGGACATTGCACAGATCATGGATGCAGTTTTAAATGAAAATACAACAGAGGATATGGAGCTTGCCAAGGTAAATCATCTGGCTGCAGGCGCAGAAGAGCTAGAAGCGCAGGAAAAGATCATTTACGAAATAAAAAAAGACGAAGAAAATGCCTATCACCATACGTATCAGGAGGAACGTCAGCTTCTGGACTGTGTGCGGGAAGGACGCGTGGAGGACGCACTTCATTTTACCCGGACAATGGATGGAGATATCGGAAAATTATCCGGAAAAGTACTGAACCAGTGGAGAAACACGGCGATTGTAGGAATCACTCTTTGTACCCGGGCCGCGATCGAGGGCGGAATCTCGCCGGCCGCAGCGTATCAGCTGAGTGATTTTTACATCAGTAAGTGTGACAGCTGTCAGGACATTGCACAGATGATCCGATACCGGAATTCTGCAGTTGAGAAACTGGCATCCGAGGTAAAACGGAAGCTGGAGCAGAAGCACACCTCAAGCTATGTGGAGCAGTGCAGGGATTATGTACAGAAGCATTACAGGGAAAAAATTTATCTCGATGATATCGCAGATACTCTTGGAGTAAGTGCCAGCTATCTGTCACGGCTGTTCAGTAAAGAGACCGGTGAGCGGCTGCAGGATTACATTACCCGTGTGCGGATAGAACGTGCAGCCAATCTTCTGACGTATTCCAATGAATCTTTGTCCAAGATCGCAGAATATGTGAATTTTCCGTCACAGAGCTATTTTGGAAAGGTATTCCGCGAGCAGAAGCAGCTGTCTCCGAGAAAGTACAGAGAGGTACATAAGCCAAAAGAATTCTAAATTATACTGATATTGATAAAATATAGATAAGATAACGACAAAAACAACAAAATAAAGATATATAAAAAGCGCGGCGGGGGTTATAGTAAGTTCATCGAAAGAAAAAACCGAAAAGGAAAGGGAAAAAAGGAGGAGATATGTTCAGTTTAGCAAGTAAACATGATGACCCCAACGCCAAGCTGGCATGGAGCGAACGTATCGGCTATGGTACAGGAGGATTTGCCTTTAACATGATTAATGGTATCATCGGATCATTCCTGACCATCTATTTTACCAGTACAGTAGGACTTAATGCTGGTATCATCGCAACGATCTTTGCAGTATCAAAGGTATTTGACGGAATTTCAGATGTAATTGTAGGACGTATGGTTGACCGTACAAAATCAAAGCTCGGAAAAGGACGTTCCTGGCTGCTGAGAATGTGTATCCCATTTGCAGTTACAACAATGCTGTTGTTCTTTGTTCCGCAGAACTTCCCGGAAATGGCACAGTATGTGTATATTTTCCTGATGTATAACATTGTAAATGCAATATGTCTTACCGGTATGCTGGTGCCGTATTATTCCATGATCTCACTGTTGACAGCAAATCCGTATGAGAGAGGATTCATTGGAAATCTTCAGCAGATCTTCCAGACACTGGGAAATGTAGTTATCAATTCAACATTCGTTACCTTACTTGGAATCTTTACAGACAGCACTGAGACGATCTACACACAGAGAGCATTCACGATCACAATGCTGATCTACTGTATCGCAATGGTTGTTATCACATTTTTCTGTGTTTTCTCAACAAAAGAGAGAGTACATTCAACAGATGATGAGAATGCAAATGATCAGAAAGCAGAGAATGCAGGAAGAGAAGCCGGTACATGGGAAACTGTAAAGGCGCTTCTTCAGAACAAATACTGGGTGATCGTAACAATTGCAAGCTTTGTAGTATTCTTCGTAGTTATCATGTATGCAATGGGAAATGTTTATTACTGTCAGTATGTTCTTTATGATATGGGACAGTACGGATGGGTATCCAACTCTATTTCCATCGCACAGTTCGCGATCATGTTTGTAACACCGGCCTTTATGAAGAAGTTTGGAAAAACAGCAGTTTATGAAGCTGGTATGGTAGTTATGGGACTTGGTTTCCTTGGATTTGCAGTACTTGGCGGTTCCAGCACGATCGTAATGATCGTATGTAACGTACTGAAAGGCTGTGGTGTTGGTATGGCCGGTGGTATGGCACTTGGTATGGTTGCTGATACCATTACATACGGAACAAAGAAAACAGGTATTGATACCGTAGGTCTTGGAAATGCCGGCGTTTCTGCAGCGCAGAAGATCGGTCTTGGTCTTGGTACAGCAGTATTCGGATGGGTTCTGAACGGAGCCGGATATGACGGATCCCTGGATGCCAAAGGTATTGCACAGCCGGAGAGCGTTTCCACAGCAATCAATTTCATGTACAACTGGCTGCCATTTATCATGGTAATTGCTATGTTTGTTATCATGTTTATCATGTATCACTGTGAAAGAGATTTAAAGAAAATGGAAGCTGCCGAATAAGAAACTTTCGAAATAAAAACAGATAAATAAAGTTTTCCGCCCATGTAGATCAGCTGTGAAGCTATGACAGCTGATCTGTGTGGGCGCTTTTTATGTCGTGGAGAACAGGAAAATATAAAAAAAGGTAAAAATATTTATAAATACATCAAAATAAAAATATAAAATACAGAAACCTCATGCTATGATAACGTCAGAGTAAAAAAGAAAGATACCAGAAAAAACAGAGCGTAATCATATAAAAAGGCAAGGAGAGGGATACATGAGAATTAAAAATGTAAGAATAAACGGCATGGAAAATCCAACAGGCTTTGATTTTGGAACTGTATGTGTATCATGGAAGGTTCGTGAAGCTTCCGGAAAAGAGCAGCAGAATGTAAAAATCGAAGTGTCATTGACAGAAAGCTTCGAAGAAGTTCTTTGTGTAAAAGAAGGAAAAGAACTGAACAGTGCAGCAGAAAAACTGGAGTTTCAGCAGAACGCACACACAAGATATTATGTGAGAGTTACCGTTACAGATGATAAGGGCGAAACTGCTGTTTCAGAACCGGCATATTTTGAGACCGGAAAAATGGAAGAGCCGTGGGTTGGAAAATGGATCACAACAGAGAAAGAAGATACTTTCCATCCACTGTTTGTGAAGAGCTTTGAAGCGAAGAAGGGTCTGGCTTCTGCAAGACTTTATATCTGTGGACTTGGACTTTTTACAGCAGAATTAAACGGAAAAAAAGTCGGAGATGAAGTTCTTACACCATATTACAGCAATTATCATGATGAAGAGCAGTACATTACTTTTGATATTACAGAAAATGTGAAAGAACAGAACAGACTCACAGTATCTCTTGGAAATGGCTGGTTCAAAGGAAAATTCGGACTGAATAACCAGAGCAACAATTTCGGAGATGAATTTAAACTGATCGCAGAACTTCGTCTTGTATATGAGGATGGAGAGGTTCAGGTGATCGGAACGGATGAGACATGGGAGTACATTGGCTCTGATGTGGAAGATGACGGAATCTACGATGGAGAGATCATCAACCATCTTTTATGGAAGGAGAAAGAAAACTTACCGAAAAAGGCAGTTCTCACAGAGGCAGAAGGAAAGTTGGTTGCAAGATACAGCCTTCCTGTAATGGAGATGGAGGATATGCAGGTAAAAGAAGTGATCTATACACCGCTTGGCGAAACAGTACTGGATTTCGGACAGAATTTTGCAGGATATGTAACATTTCGAAACCATCTGCCGGAAGGAACAAGAATTGTATTTGATCATGGCGAGATTCTTCAGGATGGCAATTTTTATAATGAAAATTACCGTTCTGCAAAATCACAGTTTGTATATGTATCCGATGGCAGAGACGAGCTGGTTCGTCCTTCTTTCACATACTTCGGATTCCGTTATGTACGTGTAACAGGATGGCCGGGAGAGGCAAAGGAAGAAGATTTTACAGGAAAAGCCCTTTACTCAAAGATGGACAGAACCGGATACATTGAGACCGGACATCAGGGCGTGAACAGACTGTTCCTGAATGCACTGTGGGGTCAGAAATCAAACTTTATAGATTTTCCGACAGACTGCCCGCAGAGAGATGAAAGACTGGGATGGACCGGAGATGCACAGGTGTTCTCAGGAACTGCCAGCTTCAATATGGATACCACTGCTTTTTATCATAAATTCCTGCATGATTTAAGAAACGAGCAGGTAAAATATGATGGAATTCTTCCTGGCGTAATTCCGGTGCTGGATCCAAACGGACCGATCTTTTCCAGCGTGTGGGGAGACATTGCGACAATCCTGCCGATGGTGGTTTATGAGCATTCCGGAAATGTGGAAACTCTGAGAGAAAATTACCCGATGATGAAAGACTGGGTAGACAAGATCACGAAAGAAGACAAGGCAAGAGGACAGAAATATCTTTATGATTTCGGAAACCAGCTTGGTGACTGGCTGGCTCTTGACGGAAGAACAGAGCAGAGTATGGAAGGTGGAACAGATGCCTACTATATCGGCTCTAACTATTATGCAATGTCTGTACAGAAAACTGCAACGGCAGCAGAGATTCTGGGATATAAAGAGGATGAAGCTTACTATAAAGATCTCTATGAGAAGATCAAAGCTGCGATCATCCGTGAGTATTTTACAGAAACAGGACGTTTGGCTATTGATTCACAGACCGGATATATTGTAGCTCTGTATTCCGGAATCTACAGAGATAAAGAGGCTGTTGTGGCCGGCCTGAAAGCAAGATTTTATAAAGACTGCTATAAATTAAAAGGCGGATTTACCGGTGCACCGATCCTTTGCAGAGTTCTGGCAGAAAACGGATTCGAGGAGGATGCGTTCTACTTCCTGATGCAGGAGGAGTATCCGGGATGGATGCACTGTATTAATCTTGGTGCAACAACCATCTGGGAAAGATGGAACTCTGTTCTGGATGACGGACACTTAAGCGGTACCATGATGAATTCCCTGAATCATTACTCCTACGGTGCGATCGTAGAATATCTTTACAGAGACGTGGCAGGACTGAAGGCACTGGAGCCTGGATTTAAGAAAGCACTGATCACACCGTTAATGAACGGAAAACTGAAATATATGAACATGACCTACGATTCTGCATACGGAGAATACAAGGTATCCTGGAAGGTTCTCAAAGATGGAAATGTAAGTGTAGACATTCAGGTACCGTTTGGATGCAGCGCAGTGATCGGCCTTCCGTTCTATGAGGGAGAGGTTACAGAAGTGGCAGCAGGAAGCTATCATTATGAGTATCGTCCTATAGAAGACCTGCGCCAGCGTTATAATCACAAAACCATGTTCAAGGATATGATGCACGATCCGGAAGCAATGAAGGTGATCGAGAGAGTATCCCCGATGCTGATGTACTTCCTTTCCACCGGAAATCAGGATTATTTTTATGAAAGCCTTCAGAGTCTGGAAAAGCTGTCCTATATGGGCTTCACCAGAGAGATCGTAGATAACTTAAGTGCGGAATTATCCAAGCTGATGGATATGGAGGAGAAATAAGATGGCAGATTTTTACAGAGCAGAAAAATTGAATGACAGAATGACAGCAGTCATCAGTCTTACCGGTGAGATCATGTATCTTATAAGCGGAGAAAAAAAATCCGTTCTCATTGATACGTGCGTAGGTGCCGGAAATCTTCGTGCGTTCGTGGAAACGCTTACCGATAAGCCACTTACCGTACTGCTTACACATGGTCATATCGATCATGCCATGGGTGCACCGGAATTTGCAGATGGCTGTGAGATTTATATGAATCATGCAGATGCAGAACTGTATCTGAGAATGAATGACGTAGAAGGCCGTAAGGGTTATGTTATGGCAGGCCTTGGAGGAAAAATGCCGGAAGGACTTGAGGATACATTTCTTCCTCCGACAGAGGTAGACTTTAAAGATCTGAAAGATGGAGACAGCTTTGACCTGGGTGGAACAACTGTGGAAGTGTATGCACTTCCCGGACATACACCAGGAAGCATGGTCATGCTGGTACCGGAAGAAAGAATCCTGATCCTTGGAGATGCCTGCAATAATGCAACCTTTCTCTTTGACGGAGATTCCCTTACTGTTGAGGAATACAGAGAGAATCTTATCGAGGTACAGAACAGGCTGGAAGGACGTTTTGACAGCACCTGTCTCTGCCATCATGTGATAAAGGCATCAAAAGACATGATCAACAGCGCGATAAATGTCTGCGATGACATCATGAAGGGAAACACCGATGATGTAACGTTTGATTTCATGGGCCAGCAGGCTTTTGTGGCGAAGAAGGCAAGTGAATGCTTTGTGCGTCTGGACGGTGGAGAGGGAAACATCATCTACAATAAAGAAAAAATCCACAAAAAAGAGGTGACACGATGAATTATCTGGCAATCGATGTAGGAGGAACTTTTATCAAATATGCAGTGATCACAGAGAACTGTTCCATCCTTGAAAAAGACAAGACTCCTACAAGGCAGGAATCTTTGGAAGTATTTATCCAGTCTCTGGAAGAAATCTGCCGGAAGATCAGAGAGCACTATACGATCGAAGGAATCGCGCTCAGTATGCCGGGAATCATTGATTCCAAAAAGGGCTTTATGTATACTGGAGGAAGTCTTTTCTGCATCAGTAACGTAAATATCGTAGAGATTCTGGAGCAGAGAGTGGGAATCCCGGTCACTGTGGAAAATGACGCCAAATGTGCGGCCCTGGCAGAAATCTGGCAGGGTTCTCTGAAGGAATGCCAGAATGCAGTCGTGGTAGTCTGCGGTACAGCAGTAGGCGGAGCTGTGATCTGTAACCGTGAGATCGTCAGCGGAAAAAATTTCATGGCCGGGGAATTCAGTTATGTGATCACGGACAGCAAGGACGAGTACAAAATGGCAAACTGCCTTGCAGAAACAGCCGGTGCAAAAGCACTTATTCAGAGTGTGTCAGATAAAACAGGCATTCCGGTAGAGGAATTAAACGGAGAAAAAGCGTTTTCACTTGCCAATCAGGGGAATGAAAAGGCAATTGCCGGAATCCGTGAGCATGCGAAGAAGCTGGCCATTCACATTCACAACTGTCAGTATATGTTTGACCCGGAAAGGATCGCAGTGGGCGGCGGGATCAGTGAACAGCCGCTGCTTCTTCAGCTGATCCGTGAGGAAATTGCGAAGATCAATGATATGTTCCCGTGGACACTTCCGGTTCCGGAGGTAACAAGCTGCCGTTTTTATAATGATGCGAACCTGATCGGGGCAGTCTATGTACATATGAAAGCAAGAGAGAAAAAGATCAGCCTGGATAAAGTCAACGAGCTGATGGAATTACTGGAAAACAGAAGAGAAGGAGAGTACTTAAGAGCTCTTCTCACAGAGTAACAGGAGGTAAATATGAAGAGAAAATATCCTAATTTATGCAAACCGATACAGATTGGACGTGTAACATTCAGAAACCGTATGTTTTCTGCTCCTATGGGTGGAACAGACATTACAAATGACGGATGTATCGGCCCGAAATCTACCGCTTTTTATGAGCTGAGAGGAAAAGGCGGTGCAGGTGCGGTAACAGTCAGCGAGTGTATGGTACATCCGAAAACAGATGGTTCTCATGCATATCATCTGGACACTTCCATCCTGAATTCCCTTGCATCCGCAACCTATACAGCCGATGCGATCCGCCGTCACGGAGCAATCGCAAGCGTTGAGCTTTCTCATTCCGGTATGTATGCAGGAACTTATATGACGGATAAATCCAGACAGAAATCCATGCATCAGTGGGGACCGTCTGATACAGTCCGTCCGGATGGTGTTGAGGTAAAAGCTCTCACAAAAGAGCTCATTGATGAGATCGTTGCCTCCTATAAAGAGACAGCATCTCTGGCAAAAAGAGCTGGTTTTGAGATGATCATGGTTCATGGCGGGCATGGATGGCTGATCAATCAGTTCCTTTCCCCGTACTTTAACAAGCGTACAGATGAGTATGGCGGAAGTCTTGAAAACCGCTGCCGTTTTGCAATGGAAGTTCTGAAGGCTGTACGTGAGGGTGTAGGACCTGGATTCCCAATCGAATTCCGTATGAGCGGATCCGAGCTCTTTGAAGGTGGCTATACACTGGAAGATGGCGTGGAGATCGCAAAATTCCTGGAGCCGTATATTGACCTGCTTCATGTTTCCGCAGGAACATATCAGAGAGGCTTTGGAGATACCCATCCGTCTATGTTTAAGGAGCATGGATGCAATGTTTATCTTGCTGCTGAGATCAAGAAGCACGTGTCCATTCCGGTTGCAACCATCGGAGGTCTGAACGATCCGGCACAGATGGAGCAGATCATTGCAGAGGGAAAAGCAGATATCGTTTACATGGCAAGAGCACTTCTTGCAGATCCGTTCCTTCCGAGAAAAGTTATGGAGAACAGAGATCAGGAGATCGTGAAATGCTTAAGATGCTTTACCTGTATGGCAGAGAGAGCAGCAACTTCAACAAGAAGATGTACGGTAAATCCTCTGATCGGACGTGAGATCGAAGGCGACGAGATCCAGCTGGCACCGGTTAAGAAAAAAGTTCTTGTAGCAGGTGGCGGCCCTGGCGGACTGTATGCTGCCTATACAGCTGCAAGGAGAGGACATCAGGTTATCCTCTGTGAAAAAGAAGAGGAGTTGGGAGGAATTCTGAAAAGTGAGCAGGCTCTGCCGTTTAAGCATGAGATGTATGAGCTTGCAGGAACCTATGAGTTTCTGGCAAGGCAGGCTGGTGTGGAGATCCGTACTTCCACAGCAGTAACAAAAGAGTATGCAGAAAAAGAAAACGCAGATGCGCTGATTATTGCAGCAGGCTCCCGACCGCTTGTTCCGCCGATCCCGGGACTGAACGGGGAAAATGTTGTGATCGTAAATAATTATTATAAAGAAAAAGAAAAAGTCGGAGATGAGGTTGTTGTCTTTGGTGGCGGTCTTGCAGGCTGTGAGTGTGCGATCCATCTTGGGATGGAGGGAAAGAAAGTCCGTCTTGTTGAGATGAGAGACGTTCTTGCTCCGGATGCAAACGTAAGACACAGACCACTTCTTCTGAAAGAGATCGACAAATACGCAGAAGTATATACAGGCTATAAAGGCCTTGAGGTAACTGCAGAAGGTGTATGGTGCGAAAACAAAGAGGGCGAAAAAGTTCTTGTTCCGGGAAGCACTGTGATCTGTGCACTGGGTCAGCGTTCCAGAACAGACATTGTGGATGAGCTTCGTGACTGCGCTCCTTATGTGGCTGTGATCGGTGATGCAAGCAAGGTTTCCACGATTACCAATGCGGTATACTGGGGATACCACGCAGCACTTGACATCTAAGCATCAATAAGAAAGGGTGAAAAAATGTTTCCTGAGAATTTTTTATGGGGTGGCGCGGTAGCTGCCAATCAGTGCGAAGGTGCATATAACGAGGATGGGAAAGGTCTTTCCATCCAGGATGTTCTTCCTCATGGAGTCAAAGGTCCGAGAACAGAAAAGCCGACAGAAGATAATATGAAGCTGGTAGGAATTGATTTTTACCATCATTATAAAGAAGATATCAAGCTGTTTGCTGAGATGGGCTTTAAGGTTTTCCGTATTTCCATCGCATGGAGCAGGATTTTCCCGAAGGGAGATGAGGAGACACCTAACGAGGCAGGACTTAAATTCTACGATGATCTGTTTGATGAGTGCAGAAAATATGGCATTGAGCCACTGGTAACCCTGTCCCATTATGAGACTCCGCTGTATCTGGCAGAGCATTATGATGGCTGGGTAAACCGTGATCTGATCGGCTTTTACAAACGCTACGTTACGACAGTGTTTAACCACTATAAGGATAAAGTAAAATACTGGCTGACATTTAATGAGATCAATTCCATTCTGGAATCTCCGTTCATGAGCGGCGGAATCAATACTCCGAAGGAAGAACTTTCCCAGAGTGATCTGTATCAGGCTGTGCATCATGAGCTGGTGGCCAGTGCCTGGGCAACAAAGATCGGCCATGAGATCAATCAGGATTTCAAGATCGGATGTATGATCTTAAGCATGCCGGTATATCCTCTGACTGCAGAGCCGTCCGATGTGCTTGCAGCAATGGAGCAGGATCATAAAAATATGATGTTCGCAGACATTCATGTTCGTGGCTATTATCCGGGATATGCAAAACGTTATATGCGGGAGAATGGTATCAGCATTTCTGTTACAGATGAGGATATGGAAATCCTGAAAAACACGGTAGATTTCGTTTCTTTCAGCTATTATGTGAGTGTATGTGCCACAGCAGATCCAAAGAAAAATGTCCGCGGTGAGGGCAATCTTCTTGGTGGTGTGCCGAACCCGTATCTGAAAGCCAGTGACTGGATATGGCAGATCGACCCGAAGGGACTGCGCTATGTACTGAACACTCTGTGGAATCGTTATCAGAAGCCGCTTTTCATCGTGGAAAACGGCCTTGGTGCTATGGACAAGCTGGTGCAGGGTGAAGATGGTGAGATGACTGTAGAGGACGATTATCGTATTGAATATCTCCGTGATCATATCCGCCAGATGGAAGAGGCTGTCATGGATGGCGTAGATCTGATGGGATATACTACATGGGGATGCATCGACCTTGTCAGTGCATCGACAGCAGAGCTTCGCAAGCGTTACGGATTCATTTATGTAGACCGTAATGATGACGGAAGCGGAACATTGAAGCGTTATAAGAAAAAGAGTTTTCATTGGTATAAAAAGGTTATTGAGACCGATGGACGGGAATTATAAGATACTGAGAAATTTAGAATATTAAGACAAAAAATCTTCCGGGAGTCTGTGAGATACGCTTCCGGAAGATTTTTTGTTAAACGAAAATAAGAACGCTGGTTTGTCAGTCCTTGGCGTTCTGAGTGTTTTTCCGGACTTTGGTAGGCGTACATCCAAAATGTTCCTGAAACATCCGGCGAAACAGCTTGTAGTTGGTGAAACCATGCCGTTCCAGTATTATGTGAACAGGGTCTTTAGTGTTTATAAGATCCTTGTAAATAAAAGAAAGCCGGTATTCGTTCTGATATTCCAGAAAGGTAACTCCCATTTTTTTCTTGAAAAATCTGCAGAAATAGCCGGTCTGCAGGTAAGCGACACCGGCAATCTCGTCCAGAGATATGGGACGCTGATAATTTTCGGCAATGTAATTCAGAACAAAGTTCAGCCGGTCAAGATCTTTTTTCTGCTGGCTTAGATCACTGTGAAAGATCCGGACGCGGAAATTGTGATACAGCTGAAAAAGAAGCTCAAAGATCAGACTGTTAAAACGCAGGATAAAACCATCTGGCCGGATATCGTCAATGATCTGAAGCTGCTCCAGAGTCGTTTTCAGCATTTCCAGTTTTGTTCTTTTTACGGGATCTTTTGTATGATGATCCCAGATAAACATAAACTGCTGAACATTCGGAATATATTTTTCCATAAAATCCACAGGAATCTGGAGAACGATCGCTTTATTTGGAACTGTGCATTTGGTGGAATGAATTACATTGACATTGATCAGGATGCAGTTTCCCGGGTGGATGGTAAAGCTGGTATTTTCTATGGTGACATCAAGAGCGCCTTCCTGCATATAAAGGATCTCAACAGCCCTGTGCCAGTGCGACGGAATGTAGCTTCCGTTGTCTGTAGAAGTGTAAAATTTAACGTTGGTGACACCCGAATAATCTATGATCTCATAGGAAATTTCTTTTTTATCCATAAAACCCTCCTGCAAAAAGAGAATATTGACCTATATATTGGAGCTTTTTTGACCTAATAGATACAGAATCGTTATGATAGTATAATACCATAAAACAAAGCTCCATGGCCATGGAAATGTGAAATAAAACAAAGGGAGAGGTAAAAAAATATGAATCAAAAGAGTAAATTGACCTTTGGAAAAATTTTGGAACGTTTTTCCTATGGATGTGGTGATTTCGGATGTAACATTATTTATACAGCAATGTCAGCGTTTCTGCTGTTCTATTATACGGACTATGCCAATGTCAGTGCGATAGCAGTGGGAACCATTATGATGGTTTCGCGTATTTTTGATGGAATCAGTGATATTATCATGGGTGTGATCGTTGACCGTACAAAATCCAAGTATGGAAAAGCAAGGCCATGGATCCTTCGTATGTGTATTCCGTTTGCAATATCCGGAATCCTTCTGTTTTCCGTTCCGGCTTCCTGGGCATCAACACCGAAGCTGGTGTATGTATTTATCACATATAATCTGGTATCTACAGTGATTTATACAGCGATCAATGTACCGTATTCTGCACTGAACGCACTGATGACACAGGATCCGTATGAGCGTTCTGTTTTAAGTATTTTCCGAAATCTTCTGGCAACAGCCGGAACACTTACGATCAATACATTTACACTTCCGCTGGTGGAGCACTTCGGAAACAATGCAGCAGCATGGACTAAAACATTTATAGTATTTGGCTTTGTGGCAATCGTAGCATTTTTATTTACTTTCTTTGGAACAAAGGAACGTGTACGTGCATCTGAGAACAGCGGAGAGACAAAGGCAGAGGATGTGCCTTTTGTAACAGGTATCAAAGCACTTTTCAAAAACAAATACTGGATCATGATGACAGGTATGCTTGCCCTTTTCTTCCTTATGTATTCTGTTAACGGTGGTGCGACTGTATATTATGCAAAAGATATTCTCGGCGACAAAAATCTGGTAGGTACGATCAACGGTATTTTTAATATTGTACAGATCTGCGGAATGTTCTTTATTGCCATGATGGTTAAGAAACTTGGAAAGAGAAATGTATTTTCTATTGGTCTTATCCTGGATATCATTGGAATGCTGGTACTGAATTTTTCCGGTGGTTCCATGGCGATCATTGTGATTTCCAGTGTGATCCGTGGTGTTGGTAATGCCTGTGGCGGTGCAACTATGTGGGCAATGGTTTCCGACACGATCGATTATGGTGAGTGGAAAACAGGCTGCCGTACAGAGGGCCTTGTAAACAGTGCCTGCAGCTTTGGATATAAGATCGGAAATGGAATAGGATCTGCACTTCTCGGACTGATTCTGGAAATCGGCGGCTATGTGGGAACTGCAGCTGTACAGACAGAATCTGCACTGACTTCTATTAAAATCTGCTTTGTATGGATTCCGATTGCAGTTTATGTATGCGGACTTGTGATCATGAAATTTTATCATCTGGACAAGGAATTTGCCGGAATCATCGAAGATCTGAAAAAGCGTACACAGAAGTAAAAGGAGAGTACCGGATATGAATATAAAAGGCGTAAATCTTGGAAATTGGCTGGTTCTGGAGAAATGGATGAACCCGGCCCTGTTTGAGGGAACAACAGCGGAAGATGAGTATTATCTTCCAACGCAGCTTTCACCGGAGGTATATGAAGCAAGGATAAAAATCCATCGTTCGGAGTACATCACAGAAAGAGATTTTGTAACCATAAAAAGAATGGGAATGGATTCTGTCCGTATTCCGGTACCATATTTTATATTTAGGGACAGAAAGCCATTTATCGGCTGCATTGAAGAACTGGATAAAGCATTTAACTGGGCGGAAAAGTACGGACTTACCATTCTGATCGATCTTCACACTGTACCGTTAAGCCAGAATGGTTTTGATAACGGTGGAATCAGCGGCGTGTGTAAATGGGCACAGAATCCGGATGAGGTAGAATTTGTTCTTGGAGTTCTGGAACGTCTGGCAAAACGATACGGTCATAGAAAAGGTCTGTTTGGCATACAGCCGTTGAATGAACCTGTAACTGAGAATATGTGGGGGACTATGGATGTGCAGAACCGTTATGCACCGGCAGATCCGGAGCTGGCAAAAGGCTCAGCCCCGATCACCATGGAATTCTTAAGAAAATTTTATCTGGAAGCATACGATCGGATCAGTACTTACATGCCAAAGGAAAAATACGTTGTGCTCCACGACGGCTTTGAGCTGATGGCGTGGAAGGACTTTATGCAGGAAGAAAAATATTCCAATGTGATTCTGGATACTCATCAGTATCTGATGGTGGCAGAGGCAAGAGGCTGCAGTCAGACGATCGAGGGATATCTGAAATATGTGCGTGAGGAGCTGGAACCACAGATTACGGAGATGGAAAAATATTTCCCGGTGATCTGCGGTGAATGGTGTCTCTTCAATTCCCTTGCATGCGGCTGTGATACAAAAGGCGGACAGAGTGTGCTCAACGGAGTGGAAGGAAGCGAACGGGAAAGTCTTTCCACAGAAGAGAAAAAAGAAATCTATGCGACTTTGGCGAAGGCACAGCTGGAGCTTTGGGATAAATGCAGCGGATATTTTTACTGGAGCTATAAACTGCTTACAGATACCGTGAATACTCCGGGCTGGATCGGCTGGGACAGCTGGGATCTGGGACGGTGCGTTGATTTTGGCTGGTTTCCGGCCGGAAAAGGAGAAAAATAATATGATTATAAATCCAATACTTCCGGGTTTCAATCCGGATCCGTGCATCTGCAGGAAAGGTGATGATTACTATATGGCAGTTTCTACTTTTGAATGGTTTCCGGGAATTCCGGTTTATCATTCAAAAGATCTGAAAAACTGGGAACTGTATACACATGTTATTACAGATGACGAAAAAGTAGATCTCAAGAAACTTCCAAGCGCAAAGGGAATCTGGGCTCCGTGCCTGACCTACTGTGAGGAAGAGGATATGTTCTATGTTGTTTACGGAGTAATGAATTCCATGAACGCCAGATATTTTGATGTGGATAATTTCCTGATCTGTGCAAAAGATATCCGCGGACCGTGGAGTGAGCCGGTTTATCTTCATTCTTCCGGCTTTGATGCTTCTCTGTTTCACGATACCAACGGAAAAAAATATGTGGTATCTCTGGAGTGGGAGACAAGAGAAGGCTATGAGAAGCCAGGCGCTATCTGTATGGTAGAGTATTCACCTGAGAAAAAAGAGATTATCGGTTATCCGAAGAGAATCTGGCGAGGTGGTACAGACCGGGGATGCATTGAGGCACCGCATCTTACAAAACGTGGGGAATATTATTACATTATGTGTGCAGAAGGCGGTACAGGTTATAATCACTGCGTGACAATGGGACGGTCCAAAAATGTATGGGGACCATATGAAAAAGATCCAAAGAACCCGATTGTTACCAGCGTTCCAGGAGAATCCTATGAGCGCCAGGATCCGGATCATCTGAAACCAAAGTACTATAACCCGGACTCTGTTCTTCAGAAATCCGGACACGGAAGCTATGTGGAGCTTCCTACCGGAGAAGTGTATCTGGTACATCTCTGTGCAAGACCGTTTGTACCGGAGCTTCGCTGTACACTTGGAAGAGAGACAGCTATCCAGAAAATGATGTGGACTGAGGATAACTGGCTTCGCATGGCAGATGGAAGCAATCTGGCGAAGATTGAGGTGCCGGAAACATCTCTTCCGGAATATCTGGTGGAAAAAACTCCGGATTTTGATGATTTTGATGAGGATGAACTTGGAAACTTTTATTATTCTCCAAGGATTATGCCTCAGCGTTTTGCAGATATGAAAGCAAGAAAAGGCTATGTGCGTCTTCGTGGACAGGAATCCAGAACATCTCTCAACAAAGTAAGTATCCTGGCCAGAAAGCTTACAAGTGTATATGCGCGGATCACCACAAAGATGGAATTCACACCGGAAGTACATCAGCACAGCGCAGGCCTGATTCTGTATTACGACAACATGAATTATATCAATCTCCGGAAATATTACAGTGAAACCCTGGGACAGAGTGCGTTGTCCATCATCCATCTGGAAAACGGAGAAAAAACAGAGTTTCTGAACACCAGAATTCCGGTAGAAGATAAACCAGTTTATCTGAGACTTTATATAGAGGGAAGAAAATCTTGGTTTGAGTGGAGCTATGACGGAGAAACTTATGAAAAGATCGGACGTATCTTTGACACCACAAGATTTTCTGATGAGTACTGTAAGTACGGAGAATTTACAGGAACCATGGTTGGAATCACCTGTGCAGACCGCATTCTCCACAAAAAATGTGCGGACTTTGACTTCTTCGAATATATTGCAGATGAGAGTCATATGGTGGAGTAAAAAGATACAAAAAAACGGGGATTTATCGTTATAAAGACTATTGAAAATAAAAGAAGTTTGTAGTAAGGTAGTAGCTACAACGCTTACGAAAAGGAAGACTGTTTCGGGTGGGCAGTCTTCTTTTTGTGGAGAATTTTGGATGAAGGAAAACGAAAAACAAGGAGGAAGAATTTATGGAGAAGGTAAAAGAGAAATCTTCTTTTTTCCGAAAGTTCGTAGGAGATAAGAGATTTTATCTAATGGTCCTGTCTATTGCGGTACCGATCATGGTACAGAACGGGATCACAAATTTTGTCAGTCTTCTGGACAATATTATGATCGGTCGTATCGGTACAGAACAGATGTCAGGAGCAGCGATCGTCAATCAGCTGATCTTTGTATATAATCTATGCATTTTCGGCGGGGTGTCCGGAGCGGGAATTTTTACAGCACAGTATTTCGGACAGAAGGATCATGAGGGTGTCCGCCAGACACTTCGTTATAAACTGTGGATGGCAGTGATTCTGACAGCGATCACCATTATACTGTTTCTGACAGCAGGGGGTTCACTGATCAGCATGTATTTAAAAGGTGACGGAACCGCACAGGAAATCAGGGATACTCTTATTTATGGGAAACAGTATTTATGGATCATGCTTCTGGGACTTCCGCCATTTATGATGGTGCAGGTCTATGCAAGTACCTTACGTGAATGCGGTGAGACTGTACTTCCAATGAAGGCCGGGATCGTGGCAGTGCTGATCAATCTGATATTTAATTATCTTCTGATCTATGGAAAATTCGGCTTCCCAGAAATGGGAGTAAGAGGTGCGGCTGTTGCCACAGTGCTCTCCAGATATGTGGAAGCCTGCATTGTCCTGAGCTGGACACATAAGCATACTGAAAAGAATATTTTTGCACAGGGGCTGTATTCAACATTAAAGGTTCCGGCGAACCTGACAAAGAAGATACTTATTAAGGGAACCCCGCTGCTTTTGAATGAGACCTTATGGGCAGCCGGAGTGGCCATGCTGACACAGTGTTATTCAGTCCGTGGACTGAACGTGGTTGCGGGATTAAATATTTCCAATACCATCAACAATGTATTTAATATCGTATTTATCGCACTTGGAGATTCGGTAGCCATTGTTGTAGGACAGCTTCTGGGGGCAGGTAAGATGAAGGAAGCCAGAGATACGGACAACAAGATGATCGCATTCTCTGTGTTCTGCTGTACCTGCGTGGCAGCCGTGATGTTTGTGATGGCACCACTGTTTCCAAGGCTTTACAATACCAATGCTGAGGCACGTACTCTGGCGAAATATTTTATTATGATCACAGCATTTTTCATGCCGCAGAATGCATTCCTGCATGCAACGTATTTTACCTTGCGTTCCGGCGGAAAGACCATTGTTACATTTCTGTTTGACAGTGTGTTTATCTGGGTGGTAAGTGTGACGATCGCATTTACCTTGAGCCGTTTTACAGGTTTGCCTGTACTTGTGATCTACGCAATGGTCCAGGCTGCGGATATGATGAAATGTGTCATTGGATTTATCCTTGTAAAAAAAGGCGTATGGCTTCAGAATATCGTTTCATAGAATTTTTTGAAATCTTCCGGGAGGGGCGCTTCCAGGGAGATTTCTTTTTTTGCATTTTTGTCATGATACATGGAAGACGGGGTGTCGGAAGCAATTTCATCAATTGGAAATGGAAGTTGAAATTTAAGCTTCCACGCGTGGAGTGCAGCTCGGGAAAAATGGTTCGACATGTCCGATAAACAGTACAGAGAATCACCCAGAAGAGGATGCCCGAGAGATGCCATGTGCACACGGATCTGATGGGTACGGCCGGTTTTCAGACGGAGCATTACAAGGGAAGCCGGAGCTGCTGCGTCAGGGCCGGTAGATTTCAGGACAGAATAAAGGGTTTCTGCATGTTTGCTTCCGGGAAGCGTGCCATCTGTGGATACGACCATTTTCAGACGGTTATCCGGGTCAGGTGCAAGGGGAATTGAGATCCTGTGAAAAGATCCATATTCATCCACAGGCATGAAACCGGAAACTGCAGCCAGATAGGTTTTCTCTGAAAGCCCCTCCGCACGCTGATTTTGTAATCTGGCTGCAGCAGTCTGGTTCTTGGCAAAAAGCAGGATACCGGAAGTTTCTTTATCCAATCGTCCGATAGACCGGACCTTGGTAGGCTCTTCCTTGGACCGGAAATAGGAAGCCACCTGGTTGGAGATACTGTCACTGTAGTGAGAACCGGAAGGATGAGTGACTATTCCAGCCGGTTTGTATATGGCAAGAATATCCTGGTCTTCGTAGAGGATTTCCAGTTCAGGAAAAAAATGTGAAGTTGAAGCTGATAAACAGCAGGAATCAGAATTAGAATATGAACAGAAGGTTAAGTCTGTAGAATGATGGAAACAGGATTTGTGACGGTCTGAATTGACAGTGAAAGTCGCAGATTCCAGCTGGGCAGAATCCACATCGTCCGTTTCCAGGCATACTGTGATCTGATCCCCGGGATAAGCTGTTTCCGTTACCCGGCACTGCTGTCCGTTTTTCCGGATACCACCGGGACGGAACTTTGCCTGGCTGATCTGCTTTTTTGTAAGACCAGCCTGAGTGCGAAGAAAGCGGGAGATAGGCATTGGAACAGCTGCTTCCGGGATATGGATAGTAAGATAGCGGTTCATTGTGAGAAATCCTCCGATTATAAATTATAGTAAAACATTGAAAAGACATCTATATTCTGTAATATAGGACAGTTGCAGGTGCGGCGGTGGATGTAATCGGATTTTATTTATGCTGATAATAAAACACAGCAACCTGTGTCCGATCCCTCAGCTGCAGTTTATCCAGAATGGAACTGAGATAATTTCGTACAGTTCCCTCACTGAGAAACAGTTCTGCGGCAATCTCCTTATTGCTGTATCCGTTGGCAATCAGCCGGATAATATCCAGTTCCCGTTCATTGATCTCCCGGGAAGTATAATCAAATCCACCGGAAGACTGCAGAAGCTCCGGGATCTTGGACATGATCTCCGTGCCGAATACAGTCTGTCCGGAATAGACTGCCTGCAAAGCTGGAAAAATGCTGGTATAATCCTGCTTCAGAAGATAACCCTTTGTGCCAAGGCGGAGGGCTTTTACAATATATTCATCATCGGAAAAAGTAGTCAGAAGAAGAATTTTAGCCTCCGGAAATTCATCCAGTATCTTTCTGGAAGCTTCCAGTCCGTCCATTCCTTTCATACGGATATCCATCAGAAGAATATCCGGAAGATATTCTCTGTACAGAGTACAGGCTTCTTCACCATCAGAGCCGGTGGCAGTCACTTCGATATCCGGGTTTGACTCAAGAATGGTTTTTAATGCACCTGCAACCAGGCAATCATCGTCTACGATTATAATTTTCATGTCAAAATCTCCTGTTTATGAGTTATAAAAAATAAATTTACAGATCAGAAAAAACGGACGAATCCAATATGCCGGGAAAGTACTTTGATCAAACAGGGAAGGTTTCCGGCAGAGTGAGAAATATCTGTCTGCTTCAATTAGAAACAGATTTCGGGATCGTCACAAAGATCCGAAAACCATTCTCCTGCGTAATCTGGACTGTACCGCCCAGCGCCTTTGCACGGTCCCGGATATTGGATAGCCCCATACCACCGGAAGTGCTTTTTTCCTTATTGATGTCTGCTTCAGTTTGAATATCCGGGATTCCATTTCCCGGTGTCCCATTATCCTCAATGCACAACTGATAAAGTGCAGGATGCTCCCGCAGAAGAATATTTACGGAATCTGCATTACTATGCCGCATCACATTGGAAAGCCCTTCCTTTGTAATACTGATCAGACTGTATTTCACCTCTCTTGGAATCTGCCTGGACATATCATAAGTAAGCTTCACCGGGCAGAAGGTGAAATCCTTTACAAGTCCTTTTATGGCATCTTCCAGATCTACCGCATCGTCATGAAGATCATGGACACTGGAACGGATGCTGTTCATGGCACCATTCAGAGATTCTTCCAGATTTCCGAGCAGAGGATCAAGAGCATCATTTTTGTTGATGGTTTTGCAGGCAGCAGTCATAAGGATAGAACGGGATAGTACATGTCCCACATTATCATGGATCTCTCTGGCAATTCTGTTACGCTCACGCAATGTAGCTGCATAGATCTCGTAATCCTGTTTTTCCAGAAGTGCCTTGTTTTTTTCAGAAAGAAGAAGCGCATGTTCCTCACTGTCATCCCGGATCTGATGGAAATCCTGGTAAAGAGTCTGATATTTTTCTGCATAGAGCCAGAGAAAAAATGAGAGAATGAATCCAAAAATCCCAAGCAGACAAAGAACTGCCGGAAATCTGTTGATCTGAAAAACCAGAAATCCCCAAAGTGGAAGCTCAGCCACTGCCAGAGGAAAAAGTTCGGCAGATAAAGTCTGATACAGAAGCAGCGGGAAAAACAGAAGAAGATCCGAAAACCACAGGGAACATAATCCAAAGATCACAAAACTTCCGGCAAGAACCGGAATGATATTTCCGGAGCGCTTTAACACTGGCAAAGAATTGCGTGAACAGGATGTTCTACATATCCTGCACAGATAAGTAATGCAGCAAAGGATCACCGCAAAAAGAAGGGCAAACACAAGAGACTGATCTGCAGGCACATAAAAAAACGTCAAAGTACTGTATAAAAACAATAGGATGGAATCTGTAAAATAACGCATAAAAAATATACCCTTTCTACTACAGAATTACAGCATTTTCCGAAAGTCATGCAGATAACCGGCTAAAATTATCGCATCCTGTTCCGGGAGAACCCCTTTCGCCGCACAAATTTCTGAAATCAATGTGTCTATATTATAATATACCGGTTCCTTCCCTGCAAAGAAAAATCTGAGCTCTTGCGAAAGACATGACATTTGTCATTCGCAGATAATGACATCCAACACTTGGAGCAGACAGAAGAAAAAGATATAATAGATCATAGAAGAAATATGAATTTCTGCAGTAAAAAAGGAAAGACCTGTTTAACGGACAGGAAAAGGGGAGGAAAACATATGCCACAGAGTATGGTCCACATAGAAAATCTGGTAAAACGATACGGTGATCTGACCGCACTGAATCATCTGGATCTGGACATCCGGGAAGGTGAGATCTTCGGATTACTTGGCCCTAACGGCTCGGGAAAGACAACGGCCATCAACTGCATTTTGTCACTTCTGAAATATGACAGAGGTGAAATAAAAATATTCGGAGAAGAGATGAAGCCGGACAGCTATAAGCTCAAGGAACAGATCGGGATCGTTCTTCAGAATGTAGCCGTTTTTGATGAGCTGACAGTGCAGGAAAATATAGATTACTTCTGCGGCCTTTACATACGAGACAGGAAACGGAGAAAAGAGCTGGTGGAGGATGCCATTGAATTTACAGGTCTTGAAGATTTCTGCAAAATGTACCCGAAGAAGCTTTCCGGAGGCCTTTTGCGCAGATTGAACATTGCCTGCGGGATTGCCCACAAGCCAAGACTGATCATCATGGATGAGCCGACGGTAGCTGTAGACCCACAGAGCAGAAACAAGATTCTGGAAGGAATCCAGACGCTGAACCACCAAGGCTCCACCATTATCTACACATCTCATTACATGGAAGAAGTGGAGCAGATCTGTACCAGGATCGCCATCATGGATCACGGAAGAGTCATCGCTCAGGGAACAAAAGAAGAATTGAAGCAGATGATCAAAACAGGAGAGACCATCACCGTAGAAGCCATTGCTCTGGAAGAAAAAAATCTCCGGGATATCCGCACACTGGAGCATGTGTTTGATGTGCAGTATGAAAAAGAGGTGCTGGTCGTGCGCTGTACCGATGCGAAGCATAACCTGATCCGTCTTCTTAATTATCTGCAAAGTCAGGATATTTCTTTTGGAAGAGTCTTTTCCGAGCTGCCCACATTAAATGATGTCTTTCTGGAGATCACCGGAAAACAGCTGAGAGATTAGGAGGAATGGGAGATGTTGCATTTACTGAAATACAGTTTTCTTTCCAAGATCCGGAATTTTAACATTGTATTCTGGCCGCTGATCTTTCCGCTTGTGCTTGGAACCTTTTTCTACTTTGCATTCGGAAATATCAATGAAGCAGATTTTCAGACGGTTCCTGTGGCAGTGGTGAAGAAAGCTTCGGCAGATACGTTTTTTATGACCTATCTGGATGAAGTGGAAAAAAGCAGTCCGGATCTTTTAAAGGCAGAAGAAATGCCGGAAAAAGAAGCTTTGGAAGCATTACAGGATAAAAAAATAAAAGGGATTTATTACGTGGGAAAAGAGCCTTCCCTTACAGTAGCAGGAACCGGAATGGAAGAAAGCATCCTCCAGACTGTTCTCGACAGCTGTGAAAACACCAGAACGACCATCACCAACATCATGAAAAAAAATCCGGAGATGGACATAGAAACCATAACAAACCTGTTAAGCACTGACAGTCTGGTAAAGGAGGTCTCTCTTGGTGGTCGGACCATTGACGGAAATATGCAGTTCTTTTACGCACTGATCGCTATGGCTTGCTTGTACGGAGGTTTCATTGGCTTTGGCTCTGCAATCGGGATTCAGGCCAATATCACACCTCTGGCAGCCAGACGGTGTGTAACGCCGACCCACAAGCTGAAGCTGATCCTTACAGACCAGCTGACATCTTTTGCTCTGGGCTATATGGACGTGATCATTTTGATCCTGTATCTCCGGTATATTCTTAATCTGGATTTTCAGGGACAGATGGGAAAAATGCTGGTGATATCTTTTTTCGGAAGTCTCATCGGTGTATCTATGGGAATGTTTATAGGCAGCTTCGGAAAAATGCAGGAAGGTGCCAAAATCGGGATCATACTGGGAATTTCCATGGTAAGCAGTTTCCTTGCAGGACTGATGAACGGAAATATGAAGGATATCGTGGAAAAAAGTGTTCCGATTGTGAACCGGATCAATCCTGCATCACTGATTTCAGATGCGTTTTACTGTATTAATGTGTATGATGATATGATCAGATATTATAGAAATCTGATCACACTGGCGGTAATGTGTGTGGTGCTGGCGCTGGCATCCTTTTTCATGGTCAGGAGGGAACGTTATGACAGTATTTAAAGGCTATATGAGGATCATGAAAAAAAATACAGGTCTGATCCTCCTGTATCTGGGCATTTTTTTCGGAGTGACAATGGCACTTCAGGCAGCGGCCGGTAAGGAAACTTATACCAGCTATGAAAGCGAAAAAATAAAGATCGGAGTGGTGGATAAAGACAACGGACCACTTGCAGAAGGACTGGTAAAATGGCTTGAAGGTACGCATCACGTGACCATGCTGGAGGATAACAGGGAGAAGCTTCAGGAAGAGCTTTTTTACAGAAATGTAGAGTACATCGTGGTGATCCCTGAGGATTTTTATGAGAACTGTATGGTAAACGGAGAGAGCATTTCTGTGACAAAGGTGCCCGGATCTTACTCGGCATATTATGTGGATCAGCAACTGGAGAGCTGCCTGAATACAATGCGGACATATCTGAAAGCCGGTTTTTCCCAGAAGGAAGCGGCAACAGCGATCCTGGATGAAAAAAGAGGAGAAGTCACCATGCTGGATACAGATGAAAACAGTGGTACGTCTGGATGGCTCTATTATTTCCGATATATTCCATATCTGTTTCTTGCATTACTCTGCTATGTGATGGGCTACGTGTTGATGGCTTTCAAAAAAGACGATATACCAAAAAGAATGCAGGCATCTGCGGTTTCTGCAAGACGGCAGAGTCTGGAAGGGCTTCTGGCCATGTTTATCATGGGCGGGGGCTTATGGGGAATCGGTATGGCTGGAGCCATCCTTATGTATGGAAAAACATTTCTCAGTTCAGAAAATTTCGGATACTATGTACTGAACACTCTGGTGATGATGGCAGTGGCACTTTCGCTTTCTTATCTGATCGGTCTTTTTGTAAAAAACAGCAACATGTTAAGCGGGATCGCAAATATTCTGTCTCTTGGAATGTGCTTTCTGTGTGGTGTGTTTGTTCCCATGAATATTATGGACAGAAACGTCCTGAAGGTGTCTCAGTTTCTTCCTGTGTACTGGTATGAAACCGTAAATGAGACGCTTGGAAGTTACAGCCACCTCACGAGGGAGGCAGCTGTATCGGTCTGGAAAGGCATCGGCCTGGAAGCCATGTTTGCCATTGTTTTTGTCTGCATGATCCTGGCAGTGACCAGGTATCAGAGGCAGAAATAAACAGAAGTAACCGAAGAAGATCAGTCCCAGTTTTCATCCGGATATTTCATGTTCCACTCTTTACGGAGATAAGTCATGATATCCATAACATCTTTTGTATAATTCAGATATAAACCGGAGGTATCATGTGTAAGAACTGCATGTTCCATATCCTCCATCTCATAAAGCAGTGCATCGGAAGTGTCACCGCAGGAAATCTCAGTTTTTTCTCCTGTCTCTGCATCTACGATCACTGCTTTATCTGCACGTGGATATTCCATGATCTCGATATAACCTTTTTCACAGCTGATCATGGCACGTTTCGGCTGTTTGGAATGCATGGAAAGTGCGACAGTTGCCATCTGGCCGGAATGATTTTTAAGAAGGATGGTAGCCTGTTCATCAGAACCGGTAGGAGAAGGTTTCCACTGGCTTAAGATCTCATCCGGCTTTTCATCCATAAAGCTCCGGACAATGGAGAGCGCGTAAACACCGATATCTAGCATGGCACCGCCTGCCAGGTTCATATTGAAGAAACGGTTGTTCATATTGTGTTCTTTGAAACTTCCGAAATTCATGGTGATCATCTGGACTTTTCCAAGAGAACCGCTGCGGACAGTTTCCCAGAGCTTTTTGTAGATCGGCATATGCCAGATGGTCATGGCCTCAGCAAGGATGAGATTTTTTTCCTCAGCCAGAACGAACATTTTTCTAAGCACCGCACAAAAAGCGTACAGGAATTTCGTTTTGAATTAAGTCAAGGCATTCGCAGTCAGATATTTTTTGCCACTTTCGTGAAAAATGTTGAAATACATATAAAATCAAATGATATGACAAAGGCTTTAAAATAGCTGATTCATCAGCAAGTCTACCATTTATAAAGTTGTAAACTGGTGTATTGTATGTACATTATTCATATAAATGAAGTATACATCCAAACAGAAGGAATGGCAAATACCTATTAACTATGATAGTATATAGCTAACAGGCATGATGAGGATGTCGAAGAGGAGAAGGTTATCAGAAGGGAGAACAGCTATGAAAACAAGAAGATTAGGAAAAACAGAGCTTCAGGTCAGCGAGATCGGTTTTGGAGGAGAGTGGCTGGAACGCCATCCGGAGGAAGAAAGTATTGAGTTGATCCATTATGCATCTGCACAGGGGATCAATATCCTGGACTGCTGGATGCCGGACCCGAAATCCAGAAATATCATTGGGGAGGGAATCAGGGAGAACCGTGACAAATGGTTTATTCAGGGACATATCGGATCAACATGGAAGGACGAGCAGTATTACCGTACCAGAGAGATGGAATATGTGCGTCCTGCATTTGAGGATCTTTTAAAAAGGCTCCAGACGGATTATATTGATTTTGGCATGATCCATTATGTGGACTCTGAGGAGGAATGGGAAAATCTCCAGCATTCGGAATATATGGATTACGTGATGGAACTGAAGAGAACCGGCGTGATCCGTCACATCGGCATGAGTTCCCACAACCCGAAAGTAGCGAAAAAAGCAGCGGAATCCGGATATGTGGAAATGATCCTTTTCAGTATCAATCCGGCTTTTGATATGCTTCCTGCAAGTGAAAATATTGATACCATGTTTGCGGAAGAATTTGACAGCAGCTTAAAAGGAATCGATGCAGACCGTGCCCGCCTGTACAAAGCCTGCGAAGAAAATGATGTGGGTATCACAGTTATGAAAGGTTTTGCAGGGGGAAGACTTTTTGATGAAAAACGTTCTCCTTTCGGTGCAAGCCTGACACCGGTACAGTGCATCCATTACGCACTTACAAGACCTGCAGTCTGTTCCATCATGTGCGGCTATGACACAAAAGAGCAGGTCAATGATGCCGTAGCATATGAAACAGCAACGGAGGAAGAAAAAGATTACGCATCAGTGATCGCCAATGCCCCGTTCCATTCCTATAAAGGAGAGTGCACTTACTGCGGACACTGCAAGCCATGTGCGGCAGAGCTGGATATTGCCATGATCAATAAGTTCTACGATCTTGCCACCATGCAGCCGGAAGTCCCGGCAACTATAAAATCCCACTACGAACTTCTGGAGCACAAAGCTTCCGAATGCATCGGCTGCCAGGAATGCGAAACCCGTTGCCCGTTCGGCGTGCCGATCGCAGAAAGGATGGAGAAAACTGCGAAGTTGTTTGGGTGCTGATATCTGATACAGGAGGCCTTGGGAATGATGAAACAAAATATAGAAAAGTCAAGAGAACTGGAATTTGCGATATTTTGTATTGAAAATGTAGCAGCAAAACTGGGTGTAAGTGCAGAAAAGGTATATAATGCTCTGGCAGAAAAAAGTGATATTTTGAATGATTACATCATTCCGGAGGGATTTGTTTCTCTGTGTCCGGTGCTTAGGATCAATGCAGAGATTCAGGATAATAAAAATGGCTATCTGGAATTTTACTGAAAATGATGCCCATGGTGTCAGCATCGGTAAAACCCTTCCAGCCTACTCGGAAGAACAAAAAACAATATATTCCAGAGAAGCCTTTACAGCAGAAAATGCAGCAAAAATCCCATGCAGACAGGGGCTGGGAACATATAAAGTTATTTTTGAAAGATAAAGTAAAGATAACAGAAAAACAGTCATAGAAGCAAGAAAACAGATTAGATACAGAGCAAGGGGAGGACCAGTTTATGTTTCGAAAAATGAGAAGATTCAAACAGGAATTAACCAAAGAAGAATGTATCGAAATCCTGAAAAAAGAACCGCGAGGCGTACTTTCTGTGCAGGGAGAGGAAGGCTATCCTTATGGAATGCCGATGACCCACTGGTATAATGAGAAAGATGGAAAAATCTATTTCCACGGAGCGAAATCCGGTCATAAGATCGATGCCATCAGAAACTGTGATAAAGTTTCATTCTGTGTTATGGACAAGGGATACCGGAATGAGGGCGAATGGGCATTAAATATCCGAAGCGTCATTGTATTTGGACGCCTTCACACAGTGGAAGAACCGGAAAAAGTAACAGAAATATGCACAAATTTATGCAAAAAGTTCACGGATGATGAGACATATGTGGAATACGAACTGGAACATTTCGGCTCCCAGGTTCTCTGTCTGGAGCTGGAACCGGAACATATAACCGGGAAACTGGTAAATGAGTCCTGAAAAATTGCCTGTGGAGAAGAATATCATGGGAAATACAGAGAAGAAAATAAAAGTCCTGGTAAAGCCACAGTGTGACGCGGAAATCCGGGACAGGTTTATAACAAAATTTGGAGAGAAATGTGAGTTTGTTTTTGAGGAAAATGAAACCAGGGATTCTATCACAACAGCGGAAGTGGTGATCGGAGAACCGGAAGAATCGGAACTTCAGAAAGCCGGAAACTTCCGCTGGGTTCAACTGACATGGGCCGGTGCGGATAAGTATACAAAAATGAAAACATTTCCGACAGGAGTTACATTGACTAATGCTTCCGGAGCATTCGGAAAAATCATATCGGAATATGTGATCGGGAACATCATTGCCCTGTACCGAGGATTTCCTGTTTACTGGAAAAACGAGAAGGAACATCTCTGGGTACAGAATAAATTATCAGACACTATATACGGAAAAAATGTTCTTATCCTGGGAACCGGCGACATTGGAAAAAATATCGCTCACAGAATGAAAGCATTTGAAACCCGTGTGACTGGAATAAAAAGAACTGCAGTCTCAGAACATTCAGACCAGCTGAAAGATTTTGACCAGATATACGATCTGACAGCATTGGATCAGCAGCTTCAAAAAGCAGATATCGTAATCGGCTGTCTCCCTGGAACGCCGGAAACAAAAGGACTTCTGAATTACGACCGGCTGCATTCCATGAAAAAAGAAGCAATTCTGGTCAACATAGGACGGGGAAGTCTCATTCCAACAGAAGATCTGATCCGAGCATTACAGGAGGGGCATTTAAAAGGCGTAGTCCTGGATGTATTTGAGACAGAACCCCTGCCGGAGACATCACCTCTCTGGAATATGGAAAACATCCTCATCACCCCACACATCGCAGGTCCAAGTTTCGGAGGAAACGCAGAAGTCCAGGACATGATCTGGAACATCTGTATGGAAAATCTGGAACGATATGTGAATGGAAAAGAATTAAAGAATATTGTCCGGTTAAAGGACGGGTATTAAATAACATTGGAGGATGTTTAAATGAAAGACAAATACCGGAAAACGGTATACGCCTGTTTTGCGGGTTACATCGTACAGGCGATCGTAAATAACTTTGTGCCGCTGCTTTTTCTGACATTCGAAAAAAGTTACCACATTCCACTGAGCCAGATCACAATGCTGATCACATTCAATTTCGGGATTCAGCTGCTGATCGATCTTCTGTCAGCAAAATTTGTAGACCGGATCGGTTACCGGATTTCCATTGTTCTGGCACATGTATTTTCGGCAGCAGGACTGATCTGTCTGGTGATCCTGCCGGATCTTTTGCCCAACGCATTTGCGGGATTATTTATTTCCGTAGTGATCTATGCCGTAGGCGGAGGACTGATTGAAGTGCTGATCAGCCCCATTGTAGAAAGCTGCCCAAGCGACAACAAAGAAAAGGCAATGAGCCTTCTCCACTCTTTTTACTGCTGGGGTCATGTGGCAGTGGTTCTGCTTTCCACGATTTTCTTCCGGATATTTGGAATTGAAAACTGGAAGATCATGGCACTGATCTGGGCGATCATTCCGGTTGTAAATGGTATTGCATTTACAAAAGTTCCTATCGCAACGCTTATCGAAGAGGGTGAGACAGGAATGACCATAAAAGAATTATGCAGAAATAAAACATTCTGGATCCTGATGTTAATGATGCTGTGTGCAGGCGCCAGCGAGCAGGGCGTCAGCCAGTGGGCGTCCACATTTGCGGAGATGGGACTTGGTGTAAGTAAGACCATCGGTGATCTTGCAGGCCCTATGGCATTTGCAATCCTGATGGGAAGTTCCAGAGCCTTTTATGGAAAATTCGGAGACCGGATTGATCTGGACAAATTTATGATCGGCAGCAGCATTCTCTGTATTATTTCCTATCTGTGTATTTCCCTTGCACCATCTGCATTTGTGTCACTGATCGGCTGTTCCATCTGCGGATTTTCTGTAGGAATCATGTGGCCGGGAAGTTTCAGCAAGTCGTCCATGGCACTGCGAAGAGGCGGAACATCCCTGTTTGCACTTCTGGCACTGGCTGGAGATGTAGGATGTTCCGGAGGCCCGACGTTAGTTGGCTTTGTGTCCGGGATATTATCGGATAACCTGAAAAGGGGAATTCTGGCAGGGGTTATTTTCCCTGTATTTTTGCTGGTGGGAATTCTGCTTCTGAAAAACAGACAGAGTGCAGACTGAGCTGCTCTGCCTTTCTCCGGAGGCCAGAGGGAACGGGCTTGGAAAGCAGCTGCTTCAGTACGGTATCGAAATTTATAACATTCAAGAACTCACCGTAAACGAACAGAATCCCCGGGCAGCCGACTTTTATGAGCACATGGGATTTCAGACATATAAAAGAACGGATCATGATGAGAAAGGGAATCCGTATCCGCTTCTGTATATGAGGCTATCCAAATAAGCAAAAGGGTTATTTGTCTGTGAACAGGTACAGGATGCGTGGTTTACCAGTGCTATATTGACACTGTGTTGATAAAGTCGAAAGGAAAGGATAACAATGAACTGTCAGAAACTGATCGATCAGATAGAAAAATACAAGCCCTACAATGAACAGGAAGAAAAAGATAAGATCTTAATTTTGGACTGGATCAGAAACAATAAGAATGCTTTTTTGAGAGAGAATACAGTAGCCCATATGACAGCTTCCGCCTGGGTTGTGAACAAGGAACGAAACAGAGTTCTTATGGTATATCACAATATTTACAACTCCTGGTCTTGGCTTGGAGGACATGCGGATGGGGAGACGGATCTTCTGTCTGTTGCAGTCCGGGAGGTAAAGGAAGAAGCCGGAATTTCCAATGTTCATCCGGTGTCCGAGGAGATTTTTTCCATGGAATCTCTGACTGTAGATGGTCATGTGAAAAAAGGAAAATATGTATCCAGCCATCTGCATTTTAATATCACATATCTCCTTGAGGCAGACCCGGAAGAAGCGGTTTCCATAAAAGCAGATGAAAACAGCGGCGTAGCCTGGTTTTCACCAGAAGAAGCATTGGAGAAATCTACAGAACCGTGGTTTGTGGAGCATGTTTACAGCAAACTTCTGGAAAAAATGAATGATGTGAAGGGGAACGGTAAATGAAAATTGCACTTGTACAGATGAGTATGGGAAAAGAAATATCTGAGAACCTTGATAAAAGCCTGAAATACTGTGATATGGCAGAAAACTGTGATCTGGTCTTTTTTCCGGAAATACAGCTGACACCGTTTTTTCCGCAGTATCACAAGGTATGTGTGGACCATTACTGTATAGATATGGATAATGATGCACTGGTAAGATTGTGCCGGAAAGCATCCGTACCTGTGCAAGAAAAGGTGCAGACCTGATCATAGTCCCGACTGCAAATACAAAAGCAGATGACAGAGAGCAGTATGATCGATAAAGGAGAAACAAAAAAATGGCAAAACTATATTTCAGATACGGGGCGATGGGAAGCTTGAAGTCTGCCAATATTCTGATGGTGCGGGAAACGTGCACAGTGCAATACACGATATTCCAACGGAAAAATCGTGCGGGAAGGCGCACAGATCATGCTGGGTTCCAATGAAAGTTATGTGGCACTTTGCAGAAAACACTATAAAGAAGGGAAATTGTGGAAGTGAGATAACATCCGGAAGCAGGGAAGAATATGATGCTCCAAAGCCAGATAAGTCAAAACAACTTATCTGGCTTTTTTGCAATAAATCCGATCGCAATAAGGAGTATCGTCAACACCCATGAGATCGGAAATGCATAATACGGAATGTTTAACGGATGGTAATGTCTGAAAACCGTGCATATCCATGCAATGCGAAAACAACAGGTCCCGCTAATGGTGGCAACAGCCGGGTACAGGGAATGTTCGGTGCCTCTTAATACGCCTGCCGGAATTTCGTACAGGTTGCACAGCGGTTCGAAAAAAAGAATGCACAGGATACGAAGACAGGTATTCTGTATAACGATTTGATCTGCAGAAAAAATTCCTGCAAAAAAATTCCGGAATATGACAAAGGGTTCAATAAGGACCAGACTGCTTAAGACAGAGAAAATCATACATATCCGCAGGATTTTTCTGCATCGGTGATCCTGACCGGCAGAATGGTTCTGGCTGGTAAAGGTGGTCGCTGTCTGGCCGAAGGCAGTGATCACATAATAGGTAAAATATTCAAAGTTCATGGCAATGGTACTGCCTGCAATTGCAGAAGAGCCGAAGCCATTCACAGAGGCCTGTACAAAAATATTGGCAAAGCAGAAAACAGCACCCTGAATGGCAGAGGGGATTCCGACTTTAAGAACCGCCATCACAGATCCGTAAAATCTGATTTGAAGTTAGAACAGGAATTTGATAAAATAAAAGTAAATCAAGACTAACACGGAACGAAGGAGGAAAAAGAATATGATAGCACAGGTGCTGCTGGAGGGTTTGATACTTGGGATTTTGCTGATGGGGATCTGCGCCGTCGGGATTCGAAAGGGCGCAGTGGGAATGTTGCATCTCTATCATCAGGATGTAAAAGATCGCTGTGTGGAACTGGGATTGACAACCCATGAGAAAATCAGCAAAAACAGTAAGATGTTTAAGATCATTTGTATTCCGGGATACATACTGTATATTCTCGTATGTGTATATGCTATAAATGGCGCAGAGGATTTCCTGTCCGGTTTCTGGCAGATGTTTGTCATTTTATCAGTGATGAATGTGATAGACCGTTTTCTTGTGGATGACTGGTGGGTAGGTCATACAAAAGCATGGATCATTCCGGGAACAGAAGACTTAAGGCCGTACATCACCAGCGAAGATAAACGCAAAAAATGGATTGCAGGAACTGTTGGAATGGCAGTGATCTCAGCGGTGCTGGCAGTGATTGGTGTGTTAGTAATGTAGTAAAAATAGGCAGATAAAGGGGAAAGAAATTATGTTTTATGGATTTGACCAGGTATTTAATATTTTATTTGCAATTATATTTTTCTGCGTTTTGGGAACGATGGTTTATATTTTTGCCAAAAATATCAGTACATGGAATAAAAATAACAATTCTCCCAGGTTAACGGTCACAGCAGAGATTGTTGCAAAGCGAACGAAGGTTTTCCATAATCAGCAGTCTGACGGTTTTAGCACCACTACATCTACCAGTTACTATGTGACTTTTGAAGTGAAGAGCGGCGATCGAATGGAACTTGCTGTCACAGGAAAGGAATATGGTCAGATGGCAGAGGGAGATGTTGGTGAATTAAGTTTTCAGGGAACGAGATTTCTTGGATTTGAGAGAAACTGAAAAAATGGCGGAACATGTGGGAATTGGAGGTAAAAAACATGAAAGAAAAACAAATTATGGAAACTGGATACCGGAGAAAATGCTGTATCTGATATTTGGGCTTGCAGCAGGAGCGGTTGTCACCAAAGATGTACCTGCCAATAAAGTTGTGGCAGGAGTGCCGGCAAAAGTGATAAGAGATGTAAAAAAATAGATCAGAATACAGAGAAAGGAACAAAAGGCTTATGGCCAATGGAATAACCGTGTGAACTGAAAGAAGTTTGCACGGTTTTTTGAAAAAAATATGTTAGAAGAAACTAATTTATAATGAAAATTAAACTTACGGAGGGAAAAAGATGTCATATTCAGAAGAACTGAGAGCATTTGCAGCAACCCATACATATAAGGATATAAAAGTCGACGGAAGTACTTTTCATTATGTATTGAGTGGGAAAAAAGATGGAAAGACGCTGATACTGTTAAATGGAGGAATGAATACACTGGAAATGTGGATGCGATATGTAGATGCGCTGTCTGATACGTATCAGGTACTGCTTTTTAATTATCCCCAGGAGATTCGGACCAACCAGGAACTGGTAAAAGGGATGCATGTTTTTTTCGAAAGGCTGGGGATTAAAGAGCCGGTCTTTATAGGTGCAAGTGATGGCGGCATGGTTGCCCAGATCTATACGCAGGCGTATCCGGGGAAAGCTGGGGGGCTTATTCTGATCTCAACAGGCGGTATGGATGCGGAGACGATAAAAAGTCTCAGGAAGAAATATTTTTTGGCACCGCTGATGCTATTTTATATGAAACATTGTAATTATGAGAAACTGAAACCGAAACTGATCAAAGTCGGAATGGGACACAGCCGGAACGAGAGTAAAGAAGAACTTGCATATGCCAAAGATATGTTTGAAACTATTTTCAAAGATTATACCCAGGAAAAAGATGTGCATATTTCCGGCCTGCTGGCTGATCTGATGAAGCAGACGCCGGTTACGGAAGCTGATTTTAGAATGCTTAAGGGAAAAATACTTCTGATACTTCCGAAGCAGGATTTCTTTTCCGAAAAGATGCAGAAAGACCTGATACAGCTGATGCATGATCCTGCAATCCAGTATGTTTCGGGTGGACATCTTTCTACGATTTTGAAAGCGGATGATTATGTAAAAGTGATCCGGGATTTTCTGGGAAACATATAAATCATTTCCGCGCAACAAGATGTGCGCGGAAGCCTTTCTGCTTTTCCATAGTCAGTACTGTGAATCCGGCTTTTTCTGCCATGGTGATGAATTCTGCAGGTTTGTGTATCTTTACGTCGCCGTGTCCGAACAGATTAGCCAAGGGCATCTCCAGATGATTCATAAGCCAGACAACGAAGTTGGAGGAAGTATAGTCGCGCAGGATCAGGCGACCGCCTTTACGCAGGACACGGTAGGTACTGTTAAAAAAGTCCTGGGGATTTGGATAATGATGAAAACTGTTTGCACAGATAACGGCATCAAAAGAATCATCCTCAAAGGGCAGATTTTCACTGTCACCTACAAGAAATTCCGTGTTGGAGAGATTCTTGGCCTGGGCCACATGGATCATCTCAGGAGTAAGATCCAGACCGGTGTAGTGTTTCTCCGGATATTTTTCATGAAGAAGTTCGATCATCGGGCCAGTTCCACATCCACAGTCCAGAACATCGCAGAAAGGCTCTTTTTCCAGTTCAGCCAGGATCGGCGGATAATCGTCCTTGCACATTTCATAAATGCCGGCGTGTCCACTGTCATAGATCTTGGCTGCCTGTGTAAATTCTTTGACAGAAAGTTTTTTATATTCTTCAGGGGTCATAGCAACGTCTCCTTGATATTGATTTACTGTTAGATTCCACTAACTAACGGTATCATAAATTTCAGGAAAAGTCAAAAGGAATATGGTTGATAAAACCTGACAGAGCTAATATTTGCGTAAGAAAGAAGTGTCAAGAAATAAAAACTTGACACTTCTTTCTTTTACATGTTATAGTCAGACTGAGGTGGTTATATGAAAGAAAAAGAACCAGACTTAACGGAACAAATCAGAGCGATTTTTGGTACAACAGATGTTAAAGAGTTAAGGCAGATCGCAGAAGATGCAGCATGCTACAGAAAAAAAGGAAATTCTGTAAACAGGAATCCGGCCGGCAGAAAAAATTCTTTTACAGATCCACAGCTTGCGAATATCCTTGCGTTGCAGAAACAGGGTGTGAAGATTACAGAAATTGCAAAAAAATACCATGTATCCAGACAGACGATCTACAGTCAGATAAAACGTGTGCATAATTTCAGTGAAGATCCAGATGTAAAAATGAGGATGTATTTTATGAACAGGGATTATCTGTGCACGATGATAGATATAGATTTTTTACACGAAAAAATTTATATTAAAAATTATACGGATCAGATACCATTAAGGGCATTTGGAGTTGTGGATAATCCAAGCTGGAATGATTTTGAGTATTTTCTGGAGGACAGATGTTTTCCCAGGACACGTGATCATGCAAAAGAAATCCTGAGAGATATAGGAATTCCTTTTTATGATCCACTTCTGATTATTGAAAAAACAGATGGATATATGGAAGGGGATCACCAATGGATCATGATGGTAAAAAAGGAGAGATGATTTTTATGGATAAAGTTGAACTTGATAAATATTCTCCTTTGCATAAGACAGGGCATACATCAAAAGGTGATCAACGTAAATGGAAGATTGAGAACCTGTGGTACAAGGCGGATTATATGGGATATGAGAGCCTGGCAGAGGTACTTGTTTCGAAGCTTCTGGACAGAAGTGAATTGAGCTATCCGTTTGTAAGATATGAACCGGTTCAGATCGAATATAAAGAGCAGGTTATATCTGGTTGTGTTAGTGAGGATTTTTTAAAAAAGAATGAAATTCTGATTCCAGTTGAGAAATTGTATCGCCAATATATGGGGGAAAGCCTGGCTATAAGGCTGACTGATTTTGAAGAAGTTACGGAAAGAATTCAGTATATGGTAGAACAGGTTGAACGTATAACTGAGATTGAAGGTTTTGGCAAGTATATTACGGCAATGTTGGAGATTGATGCTTTTTTTGTAAATGAGGACAGACATACCAATAATATTGCTGTGATCTATAATGAAAAAACACAGAGATATTCGCTCAGCCCTTTATTTGACCAGGGACTTTGCATATTTGCAGATACCAGTGTGGACTATCCACTAGAATTATCCTACGAGGCTTGCCTGGAAAAAATAGAATCAAAACCTTTTAGCATGGATTTTGACATTCAGCTTGAGGCAGCAGAAGAATTATATGGAACCCAGATAGATTTTAATTTTAACATTGAGGATGTAAATGCCATTCTGGATTCCGTTGATGGGATGTATTCTGAAGAAATCTGTAATCGAATCAGGGAATTGTTGCGTTATCAGATTCGAAAATATTCTTATCTGATAAAAAAATAATCAACATCATCAGGTAGCGGAGGCAAAGAAAGATGTGGCCCTGAAATCCAGATTTCTGTCTAATATGAGCCACGATATCCGTACGCCGGTAAATGGGATCATGGGTATGATCGAGCTGGAGTTTGAGGAATTTTCCGATCAGGAACTTTCATTTGATCTGGCGGATCTTCTGAGCAGAGCCAACACCGGTAAACAGATCCTTGCAGAGGAAAAGAATGTTGAGTTTGTAGTAGACTGGGAAAAATCTGATATGAGGCATACTGGTCTGAAAGGAAATCCGGTTTATCTGGAAAGAATTCTGACAGCAGTTGCGGACAATGCAGTGAAATTTACGGAACCAGGTGGCTGTGTGCAGGTGTGGTGTGTGGAAAAAGAAGCAGATCATGACCATGTGGTATATGAATTTACCTGTTCTGATAATGGGATTGGCATGAGTGAAGCTTTTATTCCTCATGTATTTGAGATGTTTTCCCAGGAAAATGAAACCTGCAGATCCAGATATGAAGAAACAGGCCTTGGCCCTGCCATCGCCAGAAAGATGGCAGACAGGCTGGGATGCGGCACGCAAGATCCGTTCCATGAGAAGAAGGGATACCGGTACAATTCCAATCATTGCCATGAGTGCCAATGCATTTGCGGAAGACATCATCAACAGCCGTATTTCCGGTATGGATCGGCATCTTACCAAGCCGCTGGAAGAGAAAAAACTTCTGGCTGCATTCCGGGAGTGTATGGGAAGAAATATGGGATAAGATATAGGTACTTATAGGGATTTTTCTGCGATATGATGCGGTGGAATGTTGAATAAAACCTCTGGATGCAGTAAAATAGGAATAAGATAATTTCTGGTATGATCAGTTAAACGTGGAGGTGTTTATATGTTTAAGATAAATCCATACAGACCTGGTGCCGGGTTAATGCCTGTTTATATTGCAGGACAGAGATTTATATCTTTCAAATAACTTAACGCAGAGTCTGACGGATGTTTTTACAACAATTGGAGAGACTGCTCAGAAAACAGAAACGCCGATATGTTTTTTTATTGATGAAATTCAGTATATGAAACAGAATCAGCTGGGATCGTTGATCGCAGCATTACACAGGACCAATCAGCTGGGGTATCCGGTAATGATCGTGGGAGCTGGACTGCCTAAAATTTATAAAATGCTTTCTGATGAGAAATCTTATTCAGAGAGACTGTTTGTGTATAAACAGGTTGATTCTCTGACATATGAGCAGTCAAAAAAAGCAATTGAGGAACCTGTCAGGAAATTCCATGTATCTTATACAGAAAATGCGATAAAAAAGATCGTGGAGATAACAAAGGGGTATCCATTTTTTATTCAGCAGCTCTGTCAGATCGTTTATAAAAGAACGGATTCAAGTGTCATAGAGTATTCTGACGTAGATCAGGGAATTGATGAATTTCTGAAAATGCTGGATGACGGATTTTTCAGATCCAGGTATGAAAGATGTGCGGAAAGTGACAAAAAATTTATATTCGCAATGGTAAAATGTGGAGAGCTGCCCTGTACGATATCAAATGTAGCAAAAAATCTTCACAAAAGTGTCAGTTCCATATCTACGACCAGAGCACAGCTGATCAGTAAGGGGATTATTTATCCGGTAAGATATAAAGAACTGGATTTCACGGTTCCGGAATTTTCCGGATTTATCCAGCGGTTGGATGAGTATAAGCAGTGGGATGAAAATTAATCAATATCTGGTAAAAATCCATTTCCATACAAATGAACCGTGGAAGATACTGGAATATTGTAATTCTGTTTGGATAGATTTGCGACAACTGGAGAATAAAGATGAAGATGATGAGGACTGTAATAGTTTTTATCTTGAAAATGAAAGTGGGGTAGGGAATATTACCCTGTATCAGGTATTTCCCGGAATTGAATTGGTTTACAACGACATGCATCTGGCATATTGCAGCAAGTGATTCCACAGATGAAAAAACAGAAACTTCCACAGAAGAAACCCAGAAGACAGAGGAAGAGAATCAGGCAGATGCCGAACAGCTTATGAAAGACCTTACAGGTTCTTATCAGGAACTGTGTCCGGTAATCCTTGATGACCAGTATAAACAGCTGTGGCTTGAAAACTGCAAGGATATGATGAAGATAAAAAAGAGCTGTTTTCCCATACATACTACTATGCAGGAATGGAAGAGACACGTGGCCTGTATGAGTATGAGAGCGATGATAAAGATTCCGGTGAGTTTACTTATTTCTACATTGCACCGGATACAAATGATACCACCTATCACATTGAGTTACGTTATGACAGCGATCTTGATGCTCTGGGACAGTATGATAAAGGGGACTATGCTTACTGGCTTGGCTCCGGAATTTCTACAGAGTATGACCAGGAGATGGTTGAGAACTGTATTAAACTTTTCTGCAAGGAGAATCTTTCTGAGCAGTAAGAAGTAAATTCCGGTATGTGAATATTTGATTTATAATAAAAAAGATTTCAGGGGCTGTTCGTCATGGACGGCCCCTGAAATTTTATAGAGGAGTTATGAAAGATTGTTGTCGTGGAGAAAATGAATCTATGTTATAATGGATGCAATAAAAGAAGATTGGCAGTTGCTGATCGCATACAGAAAGGTGGCAGGATTATATGAGTACGAAGAATATCAGCAGTTTTTTCAAGCGGAATCATGAAGCGGTACCGAAAGACACCGGGGAATCAAAGAGTGAATGTACAAAAGTTTACAATGCACAGAATATCATTGAAGCAGAGCAGATCGTAGAACTGCTGAAAGAAAATCATATTCCTGCTTTTTCCCAGGAAGCAGGCGGCAATCCTACGATGTACGGTTCTCCGGGATTTGGAATATACGGTGTGGATGTGCTGGTGAGAAGTGATGAGGCAGAACAGGCGCTTAAGATCATCGCGGAGATGGAGAACGTAGACGCAGAAGAAATGAAGGTGAAATGCCCCTATTGCGGAAGAGAGATGAGTGAGGGACAGATCCATTCATTTAACTCGGGAATGGAATGGAGAACCAGGGGTGAGTCCATACGGTTAAACACAGAAAAAGGCCTGTCGAAAATGATCTATGGTGACCGGATCGATGCTTATCGTTGTGAGCATTGTAAGAAGATCATTATATTTTATGAATAAACTGGACTATAATGTAAGGAAGAATGAACGATGTTATTTAAGAAGGTAAACCTGGAAGATTTCTACAGGATCAGACAGTTTTACTGGGATCTTATTGATGAGATGAGTGATCAGAATGATAAGATTGGATGGAAGAAAGGGATTTATCCTACAGATTCTTTTTTACAGGAAAGTCTTGACAGAGGAGAACTTTTTGTGCTGGAAGAGGAAGGGCAGCTTTGTGCAAGCGTGATCCTGAACAGTGTCTGTAATGAAGGATATGCAGGTGTACCGTGGAATATTGAATGTGATGTGGATGAGATTTTGTCCAGGCAAAAGACATGTTTTATGAGGACACTGGCTGGACGGAATACAAAATGTATGAACGGGTCTTGCAAGGGATTTTTGACATAAAATAGATATTTTGGAGGTACAGGAAATGTCACTGGAAAAAGCAGAAGAATATCTGAAAAACAAAGGAATGCTGGATCATGTGATCCGGCTGGAAGATTCTACGGCGACCGTCGTGGAGGCAGCTCAGGCCCTGGGTGTGGAACCGGAGATGATCGCAAAGACCATGTCGTTTCTTCGGGATGACCAGCCGGTACTGATACTGACGGAGGGAACCGCAAAGATCGACAACCGGAAATATAAGGATGCCTTTCACGTAAAAGCAAAGATGATTCCGTTTGAGCAGGTAGAAACCTGTATCGGACATGCACCTGGAGGCGTCTGCCCGTTCGGAATCAACGAAGGCGTGAATGTATATCTGGATGAGAGCCTGCGGCAGTTTGACATCGTTTATCCGGCAGCAGGAGATGACCACAGCGCAGTGAAGCTTTCCATCGAAGAACTGGAACAGATATCCGGAGCTGAAGGCTGGGTTGATGTGTGTAAGGAAAGCTGAAATAAAAGAATAAGGGACTGGATTGTATGAAAGTGCAGTCCTTTTTTTGTCCGGAAGAGACAGAAAAACGGGGAAAATCATTAGCTGGAAAAGGAGGAAACGGATATGAAAAATTATTCAGAAGATGCAAGCAGACAGTATCACATTCAGGTGGCAAAAGGAGAAGTAGGACGTTACGTTATCCTGCCGGGAGATCCGAAACGCTGTAAAAAGATCGCACAGTATTTTGACGATCCGGTTCTTGTAGCAGATAACCGGGAATATGTAACATATACCGGAACACTGGATGGAGTGAAGGTAAGTGTGACATCCACCGGAATCGGCGGACCGTCCGCTTCGATCGCAATGGAAGAACTTTATCGATGCGGAACGGATACATTTGTCAGGATCGGAACCTGCGGTGGAATGCAGCCGGAAGTAAAGAGCGGAGACATTGTTGTTGCAACCGGTGCGATCCGTATGGAAGGTACCAGCAAAGAGTATGCACCTATCGAGTTTCCTGCTGTGGCAAATCTGGAAGTGATCAATGCACTTGTGGAAGGAGCCAAAAAAGAAGGCTGTGAATTCCACACAGGTGTGGTACAGTGTAAAGATGCATTCTACGGTCAGCATGAGCCGGAAACGAAACCTGTCAGCTATGAACTGGTGAATAAATGGGAAGCATGGAAGCGCCTTGGATGCCTTGCTTCAGAAATGGAATCGGCTGCTCTCTTTGTAGTGGCGAGTTATTTAAAAGTGCGAGTGGGTTCCTGCTTTTTGGTAATGGCGAATCAGGAAAGAGAAAAACTTGGGCTGGAAAATCCGGTAGTACATGATACCGATAAGGCAATCCATGTTGCATTGCAGGCAATCCGGCAACTGATCCGTGCAGACTACCAGACACAGAAAAAGTAAGAATAACGGTTATGCACCTGATTCAGGAAAGGTGGGAAAATCATGGAAAAGAAACAGATTGAAGAAATGATCGATCTGGCGATCAGACAGATGGACTATTCATATGCGCCATACTCACATTTTCATGTAGGGGCTGTGCTTCTTGCCAAAAATGGCATCTATTATACCGGGTGCAACATAGAAAATGCTGCCTATACGCCAACAAACTGTGCAGAAAGAACTGCTTTTTTCAAAGCGGTCAGTGAAGGCGTGAGAGACTTTCAGGCAATCTGTATCGTTGGCGGCAAGGATGGTGTTCCTACAGAGTATGCAGCACCCTGCGGAGTATGCAGACAGGTTATGATGGAGTTCTGTGATCCGGAAACCTTTCAGATCATACTGGCAGTCAGCAGAGATAAATATGATATCTTCACATTAAAGGAACTATTGCCATTTGGATTTGGACCGGATAATCTGGAGAAATAAGCGCAGGTAGATACGTGCAGAGATTTTCACGATATGAAGTAGTGAGAAGTAAAATATTGAAAAGTGATCACCCAGATGTTGAATATCACAGGCCGGGCGGTCACTTTTTCTGTCATACAACAAAAAACGCTGAAAACCTTAATTAAGGCTTTTCAGCGTTCCTAAGAGCAGGGGATGAGAGAATCGAACTCCCACCAAAGGTTTTGGAGACCCCTATCATACCATTTGACCAATCCCCTATATTAAATTGTGTTTTCATCACTGTTGCAATTATACATATAAAATATACAATTGTCAAGAGATGAGAGTGCTTTTTTGTATAATAAAATATAAATAAAAATTCTTCCTGTCATAAATCGGCAGAAAAACGGAGATGGAGGGATTTGAACCCTCGCGCCGGTTGCCCGACCTACCGCATTTCGAGTGCGGACCCTTCAGCCACTTGGGTACATCTCCGGATGTTTTCAGAGCTTTTCAGCAGCTTTCGTGAAAACCTTTATTATTATATAAGGTATCCGGAGAAAGGTCAATCTTTTTTAAAATTTTTCTTTTTTGTATTATTGACGAATCTTCCGGACTATAATATGATAATGAGATAAAGTGTACAGACAGAAGTGGATGTGCAGAAATGGAGGGAATTATGAGCGATAAGAAATCAGCGATTCTCAGAGCAGCGAAGGGGCTTACTGAGAATTATGCTTCAGAAGAACTTTTTATGCCGAAGAGCGGCAGACGGCTGCCGAATCGTTCGGTGATCATTGATATAGTAAGAGATCTGAAATCAATTGTATTTCCGGGATATTTCAGTACGGATACCAGTGCTACCGTATTTCCGGAATATTATGTGGGACACAGACTGAATGACATTTATGACAGATTGAAGAATCAGATCGAGATTGCGCTTCTTTATCACGGAGAGGAACCGGAAGAGGCAGCAGCTCGTGCAGACAGAACCACATGTGGATTTTTTGAGCAGCTTCCTGAGATCCAGAGACTGCTTCTGACAGATGTGCAGGCTGGTTTTGACGGAGACCCTGCAGCCAAGAGTAAGGAAGAAATTATTTTTTCCTATCCGGGACTGTTTGCAATCTATGTATATCGTCTGGCTCATATTCTTTATAAAGAAGAAATTCCGTTTATCCCACGTGTGATGTCAGAATATGCACACGGCCGTACAGGAATTGATATCAACCCGGGAGCGACCATCGGAGAGTATTTCTTTATCGATCATGGTACCGGTGTGGTTGTAGGTGAGACTACAGAGATCGGAAATAATGTAAAGCTGTATCAGGGAGTGACACTGGGAGCGCTTTCCACAAGAAAGGGACAGCAGCTTGCCAATGTAAAACGTCATCCGACGATCCGTGATAATGTAACGATCTATTCTAATTCCACAGTGCTCGGTGGTGAGACGGTTGTAGGAGAGAATACGATTATAGGTGGTAATACCTTTATCACAGAATCCATTCCTGCAAATACCAAGGTCAGTGCAAAAAGTCCGGAGCTTGTGATCAAGAAACCGAAGGCCCAGGTTTCTGCCACAAATGTATGGGAGTATTGATAAAAATCCAATAAATAAAAAAGTTTAAAAAAATTGCAAAAAACTGTTGACAAATAAAACAGCTTGCTATATACTAATCATCGTTGCAGCGGTCAAGCAGTCGGTAATCACCGAAGCGACGGTGCGCGGGTGTAGTTCAATGGTAGAACACCAGCCTTCCAAGCTGGATACGTGGGTTCGATTCCCATCACCCGCTTATGCGATAGTGGCGTAGTTGGTAACGCGCGACCTTGCCAAGGTCGAGACCGCGGGTTCGAGCCCCGTCTATCGCTCTCATCGAAAGATGAAGATTTATAATCTCATAACTGCTGGTCTAGTTCAATGGTAGAACACCAGGATTCCAAGCTGGATACGTGGGTTCGATTCCCATCACCCGCTTGTGCGATAGTGGCGTAGTTGGTAACGCGCGACCTTGCCAAGGTCGAGACCGCGGGTTCGAGCCCCGTCTATCGCTCTTCGGAACTCTGAGGTTGATCAGAGTTCTTTTTTGTTGCGAAAAAATCCTCTGCTTTATTTTTATGCAGCAGAGGATTTTTCGTGTTATGTGTTACTGCGTAGCTTATTCAGTTGTTTCACCCTGGTCGATCAGAGTATAGAAGGTCAGAAGATAAAGCCCGCATAAGCCTACAAGTCCGTAGATGATCCGGGAGAGCCAGCTCATGCTTCCGAACAGAAATGCTACCAGATTAAAATTAAAGAAGCCGATCAGACCCCAGTTTATGGCACCGACCACAGCAATGGTCAGGGTGAAGTACTGCAGACATTTATTTGACATAAGTCACCATCCTTTCGTTATACAGGAAATAGTTTTTCATAGAATCAAAAAAAATATACACAGGAATGAGAAAAAGAAAAACGGAAATTTCTGCCAGCCATGAAAAAATCATGGAGGAGAAATTTCCGTTTTTCTTTCATATGCAAGATAAAATGTAAATTTCCGGTTTATCGAATTTGGATCGTAAATATCCGCCCGGCAATTCAGATATCTTACTTCAGCTTCAGAACCTGAGAGGTTGTCTGTCCACCGCTTACATTCAGAGTTTCTTTGCCCTGAAGCGTTACATCACTGGTAGTATCCTTCAGAAGAAATACCTGGCATACAGTGACGGTCTTTCCGGGATCAATGGTGCTCATGTAGTTATCTACAGCATCATCGCTGGCTTCCGGATAAGTTCCTTCCAGAGCTTCCCCGTTCTGAGAAGCCTGCAGGGTGAAGTCTACAAATGCACTGGACTGGGAATCACCGGAGTTTGTATAGTCGTAGTAGATCATCAGACAGGGATTTCCGCCGTAGTCTTTTGAAATCGCAAACTGTTTGAAACGGACGGAGAATTTGTCAGTTGTAATATCAATGGATGCACTTGTGCCTTCAGCAGAGGCCGTGTTGCCTGGGGTGGAAGAATCCTCAGTAGCGGCAGAACTGCTATCTGTGCTGTCATCCGTAAGCTGGGATGATATCTCGTCTTTTACGCTTTTGAAGTTTGCGCACATAACTTTGACTGTGGTGTCATCCAGAGAAACGATCTTCCAGTCACTGCCGATTTTGATCAGAGGATAGGTGATATCGATCTCACTGTATTTCTCATCAGCTGTGGAAGCATTTTCGGCAAGAAGTGCAGCGAGCATTTCCTGGATATCATCCTGTGTCATTTCTTTTCCGGCATAGGCTGCGACAGCAATCTTACGGGTGTATTCCTGAATGGTTGCTGCATAGATATTGGTTCCGTCAATATATTTCATGTGAACCGTTATCCTGGCAGTTCCGTTCTGGATGTCAAATTTGTTTTTGGTGATCTTGTAGGTCATTTTTTTGTTGACGGTAGTGAAGAAATCTGTGTAAGCAGAATCCCGGATATCTGCATCATCCAGAGCACTGAGATCATGACTCTGGAGAAGGTTCTCCATTGTGGTAAAATCCATGTTCTGCATGCCTGTGAGAAATTCTTCTGTGGCTTCTACCGGTTTATGGCGCTGCATCATATACCAGGCGGTTCCGCCGGCTGCGGCAGCGATCAGAAGGATGATCAGACAGATCACGAGAGGCTTTTTGCTTTTTTTCTTTCTGTGGGGAGTGTCGTCTTCAAAATCATTGGAGATCAATGATCTGGAGAGCTCGTCGTCATAAAAATCATTATTGTCTTCTGTATTCATTATTCCTCCTTACGATAAGTCATTCTGGTTTTCGGGTGGGTAAGTCAGAGACTATCTGTTTGCATTTGCGGGCAAACAGCATCACTCTGTGTTACCGTAACGATTATATCATAGGTTTACTGTTTGAGAAACCCCCTGTGTTATGATATACTAAAAGTGTTAATGTTCACTCCGTGAGGAATATTACCGGTGAATAGTAACCTGAAAGACATAGAAAAGTGGTTGAGTACAGGTGACAAAGCGGAATGCGAATGCTCGCTTTATGCAGCAGAATAGGTGAGGTGAAATATATGTTACGGACAATTCAGTATTCATTTCCTTCAAAAGCAGACGGATTGGAAATTTCCTGCTTGGCAGTAGTGCCGGATCTGGAACGTAATGAGAAATACCGTGGGATCATACAGATCGTTCACGGAATGAGTGAGTACAAGGAACGCTACATTCCTTTTATGGAATATATGGCAGAGCGAAAATATATAAGTGTGATACATGATCACCGTGGCCATGGGAAAAGCGTACGCAGTAAAGAGGATCTTGGGTATATGTACGGTGGCGGGGCGGATGCCATGCTGCAGGATATCCATACGGTGAACTGCTTGATCAAGGATCATTTCCCGGGTATTCCGCTGATTCTTTTCGGACACAGTATGGGATCCCTGGCAGTCCGTGCCTATGCAGCTCATCATGACAGCTGTATGGATATGCTGATCGTCTGCGGTTCACCCAGCTATAATGCATTTCGTCCGGTTGGAGTAGCTCTGGCAAAGGCGGGAAAAACTGTTTTCGGGCCTAAACACAGTGCGGGTCTGATCGAGATGATGTCTTTTGGAAGCTATGCAATGCGCTTCAAAAAAGAAAAAAACCGTTTTTCCTGGATCTGTTCTGATCCGCAGGTTGTGCAGGATTATTCGGATTCAGAATACTGTGGATTTACCTTCACGGATGATGCATATCTGGCACTTTTTGACCTGATGAAAAGAGCCTATGATGTGAAGCACTGGAAGTGTACAAAGCCGGAAATGCCGGTGCTGTTTGTCAGTGGTGCGGAGGATCCCTGCATGGGAAATGTGAGACAGTTTGCGAAGGCTGTCCGTGCCATGCGTTGTGCAGGATACCGGGATGTCCGGGGAAAATTATATCCGGGAATGCGCCACGAGATCCTGAATGAGAAAGACAGGGAAAAGGTTTATCATGATATATTTACATATATCTGCAAAAAAGGACTTTGAACGCTCTGTGACAGAGTGATATAATATAAACCTGAGTGCTCCTGCAGACATCTGTGAGAGGGCGCAACTACTGAGAAAACAGGAGGATTCGTAAATTATGAGAGCAAGTGGGATTTTACTTCCGGTATCCAGTCTTCCATCGAAATATGGGATCGGATGCTTTTCTGAGGAAGCATATGAGTTTGTAGACCAGCTGGCAAGAGCAGGACAGAAATACTGGCAGATCCTTCCTCTCGGACCTACTGGATATGGAGATTCACCATACCAGTCTTTTTCTACCTTTGCGGGAAATCCGTATTTTATTGATCTGGAGGCTTTTGTAAAAGAGGGATATCTGGATAAAAGTGATTGTGAGGACTGTGACTGGGGTACAAACGAGAGCTATGTGGATTATGAGAAGATTTATAATTCCAGATTTCGGCTTTTGAGAAAAGCCTTTGAAAATTATGACTGTGAGACAGATCAGGAGTACCGGAAGTTTGTAAAAGAAAATGCTGCCTGGCTGGAAGATTACAGCCTGTATATGGCAATCAAGGACAGTCTGAATGGGATCAGCTGGATCGAATGGCCTGCGGAACTCAAAAACAGAGAAAAAGCTGCATTGGCTGAAGAAAGAGAGAAGCTTGCAAAAGAAGTGGGATTTTACTGTTTCCAGCAGTTCTGCTTTTTTAAACAGTGGACAGCACTGAAAGCTTATGCAAATGACAAGGGAGTGGAGATGATCGGAGACATCCCGATCTACGTTGCGTTTGACAGTGCGGATGCCTGGGCACAGCCGGAATTGTTCCAGTTTGATGAGGAAAATGTTCCGATCGGTGTTGCCGGATGCCCGCCGGATGCTTTTTCCGCAACGGGGCAGCTCTGGGGAAATCCGCTTTATGACTGGGAATATCACAAGAAAACAGGTTATGCATGGTGGACACGCCGAATGGCAAATTGTATGAAGCTTTATGATGTGGTAAGGATTGACCATTTCAGAGGCTTTGATGAGTATTATTCCATTCCGTACGGAGATAAAACTGCGGAGTTTGGTCACTGGGAAAAGGGACCGGGAATGGATCTGTTCCGTGCGCTTGAAAAGAATCTTGGAAAGCTGGATGTGATCGCAGAGGATCTTGGTCTCCTTACAGACAGTGTGATCGAGATGGTGGAAGAATCCGGATTCCCGGGAATGAAGGTATTGCAGTTTGCTTTTGACGAGAATGAGGACAGTCCGTATCTGACGCACAGATATGAGAGGAATTGCATTGTTTACACAGGTACTCATGACAATGAGACAACGAAAGGATGGTTCCGCAATCTGAGCCAGCATGACCGGAATTTTGCCAGGGCCTATATTGGCTGTGAGGGCAAGCATGAGACTGCGGCAGTGTGGAGTATGATACGTGCGGCGATGTCCAGTGTTGCAGATCGCTGTGTGATCCCGGTACAGGATTATCTCTGCCTTGGAAATGAGGCAAGGATCAATGAACCGTCAACTCTTGGTGACAACTGGAAGTGGCGTATGAAAAAAGGCCAGCTCAATGAAACAATTATTCAGAAGATTTATAAAATGACAAAGCTTTATGGAAGGCTTGTAAAAGAAGAAACGGAAGAGAAGGAAAAAACAGAAGCTGACAGAGAAAAGATATCTGACAAATAGAGAAATATAAGGATATCAGAAAGGACAGAAATACATCATGGAAGAACAGAAAAGTGAAAATAAGGAAGAGCTGCAACAGGAAACTGCTGAGGAAAAGAATTCCGGACAGGGAAATCCTTCCACAAGAAGCAGTCTTCTGTGGATCTTTGCCGGAGGCTATCTTGTGTATACAGGATATCGTCTCTGTGCCAGTGTCATAAGCGGAGCAGAAGATTCTGGTGTGGTATTTCTGGCAGCGGGAGGTATTTTTGTTGTGATCGGAGCAGTGCTTCTGATCATGGCAATCCGTAATCTTGCAAAGGCTGGCGCACAGAAACATGAGCTGGAAGAAGCAGCAGCGAAAAAAGCGTCGGAGAATGCTGCTCAAAATCCGGAAATATCGGAAAAGAAAAAAATGTCAATTGCGGAGCGGGCGCATCTCACGGAAAATCTGGATGATGCACCGGATGAAAAAGACGAAAAATAAAACCGGATGCAGGTGAGAGTAAAATGCCTGCTGAGATATGACAATTAGTAATAGCAAAAACGGAACATCATAAGGCGAAAAAATCCTTATGTATGTTCCGTTTTTTTGATCAGGCAGATCGCAAAACAGTTATCTGCGTCTCTGCGTGTTTCTGCGTTTTTTTCGAGATTTTTTTCTACTGGGGGTATGTAAGGTAGACCAACAGAATGCCTGCACCAGCAAAATTCCGATCATTGCTCCGCAGCTGTCGATTCCTACATCCCTTACGGAAGGTCCGCGGGCGTCTACAAAAGACTGGTGGTATTCATCCAGTCCGGCAAATCCCACACATACAAATCCGGCAAGGAGCATCAGCCAGACTCCCCGAACTCCGTATACATAGAGAGGGAATGAAATAGATATGGCCAGCAGGCAGTATTCTGTCATGTGAGCAGCCTTACGGACATAAAATTCGATACCGGCAGCTTCCTGGGAAAGCTGTTCCGGGACTTTGTCGGAAGCTAATATTTCGTTTCTGGTTTCTACGATCTGATAGCTGACCTTGTAGCTCAGGGCACCGGAAACATCTCCGGTCTGTGCGGAAAAAGAGTAGATCACGTACATCATCAGGATCGCAGGTGCAAAAGAAAAAGGTTTTAATAATGTAATCAGTATTTTCATGGCTCTTAATATAGCACTCCCGCATGGAAAAGTCCAGAAAAATACAGAAAAAGGACAGGGAAAAGGAAAAACAGTAACAAAACAGTAACAATGGGACAGGAGGTTAAAGGGGAAGTGGACAGTAAGGGCTGAAATGTGTTAGAATATGAAATAAATTTCAGGGGCATTTTTAAGAAAAAAGCGGCCCGGGATCGAACAGAAGAAAATTACAGGAGGAAATCAACAAATGAGTCTTGCAGATAATATATTCATTGACATGTGCAAAGATGTCATAGAAAACGGAACCAGCACAGAGGGTGAGAAGGTACGTCCTGTGTGGGAGGATGGAACTCCGGCTTATACCATCAAGAGATTTGGTGTTGTGAACCGTTATGATCTCCGGAAGGAATTTCCGGCACTGACTTTAAGAAAAACAGCGTTAAAGAGTGCCATGGATGAGATTCTATGGATCTGGCAGCAGAAATCCAATAATATCCATGATCTTCACAGCCACATCTGGGACAGCTGGGCAGATGAGAACGGCTCCATCGGAAAAGCCTACGGCTATCAGTTAGGTGTGAAGCATCAGTATAAAGAGGGAATGATGGATCAGGTAGACAGAGTTCTTTTTGATCTTAAGAACAATCCGTACAGCAGAAGGATCATGACCAATATTTATGTACATCAGGATCTCCATGAGATGAATCTTTACCCATGTGCCTATTCCATGACTTTCAATGTAACCAAGGAACCCGGAAAAGACAAGCTGGTCCTCAATGCGGTGCTGAACCAGAGATCTCAGGATATCCTGGCTGCAAACAACTGGAATGTGTGTCAGTATTCTCTTCTTCTCATGATGATCGCACAGGCCTGCGATATGGAAGCCGGAGAGCTTGTTCATGTGATCGCAGACTGCCATATTTATGATCGTCATATTCCGGTAATTAAAGAACTGATCTCCAGAAAACCGTATCCTGCACCGACAGTAAAACTGAATCCGGAGATAAAGGATTTTTATAAATTCACCACCGATGATCTGATCGTGGAGAATTATGAGACATGGCCACAGATCAAAAATATTCCCATTGCAGTATAATTGCATAAAGAAAGGAAGAAAGAATGAATATTATTGTTGCAGCAGATAAAAACTGGGGAATCGGAAGAAATAATGAACTTCTGGTAAGTATTCCGGCAGATATGAAGATGTTCCGTGAGGAAACTACAGGAAAAGTGGTTGTTATGGGAAGAAAAACACTGGAGTCTTTTCCAAACGGACTTCCTCTGAAAAACAGAACCAACATTGTGATCTCCGGCAACAGGGATTATCAGGTAAAAGGTGCTGTGGTCGTTCACAGTATTGAGGAGGCGCTGAGGGAAGTGGAGAAATATCCGGCAGAGGATGTGTACTGTATCGGCGGAGACAGTATTTACAAACAGATGCTTCCGTATTGTGATGTAGCTCATGTGACAAAAATCGATTTTGCATATGAAGCGGATGCGTATTTCCCGAACCTGGATGAGGACCCGGATTGGGAGATTACAGCAGAGAGTGAAGAACAGACATACTTTGATCTGGAATATGCGTTTGTGAAATACGAGAGAAAAGATAGATAATGTGAGCGCAGATCATAAAGCAGAATGAAAAATAATAAAAAACAGACCACTGATAAAAATACGGCGGTCTGTTTTTTGTATTTAATGTTATGTATAATGACGAAAATCCGGCAATTACTCGATTACGTGGATCCATCCTTTCGGTGCTTCGATGCGTCCCATCTGGATACCTGTCAGTGTGTCATACAGCTTCTGGATGACCGGACCCATTTTTTCCATTCCGCTTGGGAAGCAGATTTCTTTGCCGTGATCATTGATCTTTCCGACAGGAGAGATAACTGCAGCAGTACCGCAAAGACCACACTCTGCAAAATCTTTAACCTCATCGAAGTAGACCTCACGCTCTTCAGCTTCCAGTCCAAGATACTCCTTTGCAACGTAGATCAGAGAACGACGTGTGATGGAAGGAAGGATGCTGTCAGACTTCGGTGTTACAACCTTGCCGTCTTTAGTAACGAAGATGAAGTTTGCTCCGCCTGTCTCCTCAACTTTTGTACGAGTCTTGGGATCAAGGTACATGTTCTCATCAAATCCCTGTTTGTGAGCATCTACGATAGCGTGAAGGCTCATTGCGTAGTTCAGGCCAGCCTTGATGTTGCCGGTTCCGCAAGGTGCGGCACGGTCATAGTCGCTGACACGGATCGTGATCGGTTTGGCGCCGCCTTTAAAGTACGGACCAACCGGTGTTGTAAGGATACGGAACTGATATTCGTCAGCAGGTTTAACACCGATCACGGCGTTGGAACCAAACATGTACGGGCGAAGATAAAGTGTTGCGCCGGAACCATATGGCGGAACCCATGCAGCATTTGCCTTAACAACCTGCTCAACAGCGTCGATAAATCTTTCCTTCGGGAATACCGGCATTTCAAGTCTTGCCGCAGATGCAGCGATACGCTCTGCGTTCAGGTCAGGACGGAAAGTAACGATATGTCCGTCTTCTGTTGTGTATGCCTTCAGACCCTCGAATACACTCTGAGAATACTGAAGCACACCAGCACACTCGTTGAGTACGATATTAGGGTCTGTGCTTAAAGTACCCTCATCCCATTTTCCATCTTTAAAATTAGACACGTATCTGTAGTCGGTTGGCATGTAAGCGAATCCGATGCTGGACCAGTCGATGTTCTTTTTTTCCATAACGATTCCTCCGTTTACAATTTTTACTTTTTACCATTGTAAAACTTTTACGTGATGACTTCAATAGTTTTTTGTTCCTTTTTTTCATTTGCTTGTAATTTTAATATGATTTCGATATAATAAAAATTATCTATGGACTGGAGGGAAAAATGGACAATCACGAATTTGAAGACCTTGGAAAAAAGATTCAGGATATTGTAGATAATGCAGTGAATTCAAACAGCTATCACGAATTAAGCCATACGATCAACCAGACAGTAAATAAGGCCATTGATTCCGGAAGCGAAGCGCTGAAAAATGCGATGAATTCCGTGTTTGATCCGGGTGCTGATCCGGAATTCCGTAAGAAAAGCTATACATATCAGAGTCCTTATTACGGAAGAAGCAGAAAAGCAAAGCAGCAGGCTGCAAGAAAACAGACGGAATTGCTCTACGGAAAGACTACCGGTGAGAATCTCAAAGGCATGATGATGGCAGTTTCCGGTGGGATACTTTTAAGTGGCATGGGGCTTGGAGCCATGGTGCTTCTGATCTGGATGGGCATTGGACACAGCGGTGCACTTGCAGCAGGTGTGCTTGGAGTGATGTGTGCAGGCGCAGCAGGTGGTGGTGCTCTTTTGGGAGCAGGAACAAGCCGCCTCGGAAGACTGGGACGTTTCCAGAAATATATCCGTGCGCTGGGAGATCACACCTACTGTAATTTTCAGAAGCTTGCCCAGGCAGCAGGAAAGAACGAGAAATTTGTAAAAAAAGATATCAGAAGAATGATCCAGAAGGGCTGGTTTCTGGAAGGTCATGTGGATGAGCAGGGAACCTGTCTGATCACCAGTAATGAGACCTATCAGCAATATCTGGAAACACAGAAGCAGTTGGAGCTTCGTGAACAGGAAGCGGATCCTAAGGTTCAGCTGGAGGATAATATGAGTCCGGAAGCCCAGGAAGTCCTGAGAAAAGGAAATGAATTTCTGGTAAAGATCCGTGAGAGCAATGACGCCATTCCCGGGAAAGAAATTTCTGAAAAGATTTCCAGGATGGAAATGATCGTTCAGAAAATTTTTGAGCGAGCAGGAGAGCATCCGGAGGTGATTCCGGATCTTAAGAAAATGATGGATTACTATCTGCCCATGACTGTGAAGCTTCTGGATGCTTATGAGGATATGGATGGACAGCCTGTACAAGGCGAGAATATCACGGCTTCCAAGAAAGAAATTGAAGAAACCATTGATACACTGAATATTGCTTTTGAGAAACTTCTGGATTCCATATTCCGGGATACCGCGTGGGATGTATCCACAGATATTTCTGTGCTGCATACGGTTCTGGCACAGGAGGGGCTGACAGAGGATGATTTCGAAAAAATGAAACAGAATGCGGAAATGAAATAAGTACAACGAGCAGATAAGAAGCTGGAATACAGACATCTGCCGGAAGGTACAGCTGATCAAGGAGAATGCTTATGGGAGAAGAATTTAAAGACTTTGAGGTAGAAGCACCGGTACTGACTCTGGAACCGGATCTCACGGAAGAAAAAGAAGAAATTACAAAAAAAGAACCGGAGAAACCCCAGGAGCCTGCAGTAGAGGAACCGGTGTTATCTCCCCAGGAACAGAAAATCGTAGAAGATTTTGCAGCAAAGATCGATATTGAAAATACAAACCAGATCCTGCAGTACGGAGCCGGCACTCAGAAGAAGATGGCAGATTTTTCTGATGCAGCGCTGGTAAATGTGAAGACACAGGATCTTGGGGAGGCAGGGGAGCTTCTTGCAAATGTGGTAGGAGAATTGAAGGATTTTGATGCCACAGAGGAAAAGGGGTTTTTCGGCTTTTTCAAAAAACAGACAGCGAAGGTGGAAACTCTGAAAAACCGTTACACAAAGGCCGAGGGAAATGTGACGAAGATCACGGAAGCTCTGGAGCAGCATCAGATGCGTCTGATGAAAGATTCTGCCGTGCTGGACAAAATGTATGAGCAGAACCTTGCATACTTTAAAGAACTTTCCATGTACATTCTTGCGGGTAAAAAGAAGCTTAAGGAAGTCAGGGAGGGAAAGCTTAATGAATTGCATCAGAAGGCAGCGGTAAGCGGACTCCAGGAAGATGCACAGGCTGCCAATGATCTGGAAAGCAAATGTGACCGCTTTGAAAAAAAACTTCATGATCTGGAGCTTACCAGAACCATTTCCATGCAGACTGCACCGCAGATCCGCATGATCCAGAACAATGATACGACGATGATCGAGAAGATCCAGACAACCATTGTAAATACCATTCCTCTCTGGAAAAGCCAGATGGTGCTGGCTCTGGGGATCGCGCACTCCACAGAAGCCGCACAGGCACAGCGGCAGGTTACGGATTTTACTAATGAACTTCTGAAGAAAAATGCGGAAACGCTTCACCTGGCATCTGTGGAAACTGCAAAGGAGTCCCAGCGAGGTATTGTAGATATTGAAACTCTGAAAAAAACCAATCAGGAACTGATCCAGACACTGGATGATGTGATGAAGATCCAGCAGGAAGGCCGTGAGAAACGTCAGGCAGCAGAGGCAGATATGAGACGTATGGAAAACGAACTGAAAACAAAGCTGCTGGAGATCCGACGTTAGGAGTAAGAGTAAAAAGATAGTTCGGAAAGGAAAGGCAGGGCGTTTGAAGACACCTGCCTTTCAGGATTCATAAAGGAGATTTTTATGTACAGAGATCATACAAAAGTAATAAAAATTGGAAATCGTGTTATCGGAGGAGGAAATCCGATCCTTATCCAGTCCATGACCAATACGAAAACTGAAGATGTGGAAGCAACGGTTGCGCAGATCCTTTCTCTGGAAAAAGCAGGCTGTGATATTATCCGCTGCGCAGTTCCTACTATGGAAGCCGCGGAGGCTTTATCCCAGATCAAAAAACAGATCCATATTCCGCTGGTTGCGGACATCCATTTTGATTATCGCCTTGCCATTGCAGCCATGGAGAACGGTGCGGACAAGATCCGTATCAATCCGGGAAATATCGGTTCCAAAGAGAGGATCCAGGCAGTTGTGGATACAGCAAAGGAACGGAATATCCCTATTCGTGTAGGAGTAAACAGCGGTTCCCTTGAAAAAGAACTGGTGGAAAAATATCACGGTGTCACAGCCGAAGGACTTGTGGAGAGTGCGCTTGATAAGGTGCGCATCATTGAAGAGATGGGATATGACAATCTTGTGATCAGCATCAAATCTTCTGATGTTCTCATGTGCGCCAGAGCCCATGAACTGATCGCAGAAAAAACACAGTATCCTCTTCATGTGGGAATTACAGAAGCAGGAACTCTGTATTCGGGAAATATCAAATCAGCTATCGGACTTGGGATCATCCTGTATCAGGGAATCGGAGATACCATCCGTGTTTCTCTGACAGGCGCGCCGCTGGAAGAAGTGAAATCAGCCAAAAGGATCCTGAAAACGCTGGGACTTCGCAAAGGAGGCGTGGAGGTTGTTTCCTGTCCGACCTGCGGAAGAACAAAAATCGATCTGATCGGTCTTGCAAACCAGGTAGAGACTATGGTACAGGATATTCCTCTTGATATTAAGGTTGCGGTTATGGGCTGTGTGGTAAATGGGCCGGGAGAGGCGAAGGAAGCAGATCTTGGAATTGCAGGAGGCGATGGTGTTGGTCTTCTGATCCGGCATGGAGAGGTTGTAAAAAAAGTACCGGAAACGGATCTTTTGGATACACTTCGTCAGGAACTTCTTATCTGGAATGAGCAGGAGTCATAATGGAGAAAGATTTTTTTGATGTATTTCCGCATCTTAAAGTGAAGAAAGAGCTGGAAGAACTTCTGGACATGGTATTTGTGACAAAGGTTTCCATGAACCCCGGAAGAACTCATCTGAGGGTTTATATCGAAAGCAGCCGCTGGATACACAAGAAGAATATTTTTGCGCTGGAGGATGAGATCGAACGGCAGTGTTTTCCGGGGATTCCCATGACTGTAACAGTTGTGGAAAAATTTCATCTTTCCGAGCAGTATACACCGGAGAACTTTCTGGAAAGCTACCGTTCCAGTATGGAGATGGAGTTGCGCAACTATAATATGTTGGAGTACAATTTGTTCCGTAGATCAAAAATCACTTTTACAGGAAAAGATACCTTGCGTATGGAGCTTCCGGATACGGTTATTTCCAGACAGAAAAGCGAAATACTTGTTGAATATTTTCATAAGGTTTTCTGTGAACGCTGCGGTATGGATCTGAAAGTGGAACTGGATTTTGTGGAAGTGAAAGAGAGTAAATACCGGAAAAATGCTGCACTTCAAATCAAACAGGAAGTGGAAAATGTCCTGAAGCATGCCAAACTCAGCGGTGATCAGGAGCGTGAACCGAAGCAGGAGGAGGCAGCCAAGGAAGAGACAAAGAAAAACTCAGGAGATAATAAGGGCGAAAAGACAAACGAGAAGAAATCTTTTGACAAAAAACAGCAGAAGGTTCAGAAGGGAGATTTCCGCGGCAGCTTCGGATTCCGCAGGGACAGCAATCCGGATGTGGTTTACGGCAGAGATTTTGATGGAGAAACGATTCCGCTGGAGAGCATTACCGGTGAGATGGGTGAGGTTATCATCCGATGTCAGGTTATGGATGTGGAAGCTCGTGAGATCCGAAATGAAAAAACGATCCTGATCTTCCCTGTGACCGATTTTACGGACAGTATTGTTGTGAAGATGTTTTTGCGTAACGAGCAGGTTCCGGAAGTGACAGAAAGTGTAAAAAAAGGCGCATTCCTGAAACTGAAGGGAGTTACCACCATTGACCGCTTTGACAGCGAGCTTACTATTGGAAATATTACAGGTATCAAGAAAATCGCCAATTTTACCAGCACAAGAATGGATACCAGTCCTCAGAAGCGTGTGGAGCTTCACTGTCACACCAAGATGAGCGATATGGATGGTGTCAGCGATGCAAAGGCATTGGTAAAACGTGCTTATGAGTGGGGACATAAGGCTATCGCTATCACTGATCATGGCGTGGTGCAGTCCTTCCCGGAGGCAAATCACTGCTTTGATGCCTGGGGCGGTTGTGTTCCAAAGGAGTCTGATTTTAAGGTGCTCTATGGAATGGAAGCGTATCTGGTAGATGATCTGAAGGGTATGGTCACCAATTCCAAAGGGCAGCGGCTGGATGGTGATTTTGTTGTTTTTGATATTGAGACTACGGGATTTTCAGCACTGACCTGCAGGATCATTGAGATTGGCGCGGTAAAAGTGGAAAAAGGACAGATCACAGATCGTTTTTCCACATTTGTAAACCCGGAAGTGCCCATTCCGTTCCGCATTGAGCAGCTGACAAGTATCAATGATTCCATGGTCCTGGATGCACCTGTGATAGAGGAAGTACTGCCGAAATTCCTGGAATTCTGTGAGGGCTGCGTGATGGTGGCCCATAATGCGGACTTTGATATGAGCTTTATTATTGAAAACTGTAAACGGCAGGGGATTTCGGATGATTTTACTTATGTGGATACTGTTGGTATGGCCAGATTCCTTCTTCCTGCCCTGAACCGTTTTAAACTGGATACGGTAGCCAAGGCAGTAGGTGTTTCTCTTGATCATCACCACAGAGCTGTGGATGATGCGGCATGTACCGCAGAGATTTTTGTGCGGTTTGTAAAGATGCTGGAAGAAAGAGATATTTTTGATGTGGATGAGATGAACAGTCAGGGTGCGGTTTCGCCGGATACCATCCGAAAGCTGCCCACATACCATGCTATTGTTTTTGCAAGAAATGAAACCGGAAGGATCAATCTGTACAAGCTGGTAAGTCAGTCCCATTTAAAGTACTATCACAGAAGACCAAGGGTTCCAAAAAGTGTGCTGGAAAAATACAGGGAAGGCCTTCTGGTGGGAAGTGCCTGCGAGGCAGGAGAACTTTATCAGGCACTTCTTCGCAATGCACCGGATCAGGAGATCGCCAGACTGGTAAATTTTTATGACTATCTGGAAATCCAGCCTCTTGGGAACAATGCGTTTATGCTTGCGGATGAAAAGCACGATATGATCAATTCTGAGGAAGACTTAAAAGAGATAAACAGGAAGATCGTAAAACTTGGAGAGCAGTTCAAAAAACCGGTGGTTGCCACCTGTGATGTGCATTTTATGGATCCCCAGGACGAGGTTTACCGACGGATCATCATGGCAGGAAACGGATTTTCTGATGCAGATAACCAGGCTCCGCTTTATCTTCGTACAACGGAGGAAATGCTGGAGGAATTTTCCTATCTGGGAAGTGAAAAGGCGGAAGAGGTGGTGATCACCAATACCAATAAGATCGCGGATATGATCGAGAAGATATCACCGATCCATCCGGATAAATTTCCACCGGTCATTGAGAACTCCGAGCAGGATCTTAAGGATATCTGTTTCACGAAGGCCCACGAAATGTACGGAGATCCGTTGCCGAAGATCGTGGAGGACCGTCTGGACAGGGAACTGAATTCTATTATCTCCAATGGTTATGCGGTAATGTATATCATTGCACAGAAGCTCGTGTGGAAGTCCAATGAGGACGGCTATCTGGTTGGATCCCGTGGTTCTGTAGGTTCTTCTCTGGCAGCGACCATGTCCGGTATCACGGAGGTAAACCCTCTGCCGCCTCATTATCTCTGTCCGAATCCAGACTGTAAATACAGTGATTTTGATTCCCCTGAGGTGAAAAAATACGCGGGTATGGCAGGATGTGATATGCCGGATAAGATCTGTCCGAAATGCGGCACCAGGATGAACAAGGAAGGTTTTGATATCCCTTTTGAGACATTCCTTGGTTTTAAAGGTGATAAGGAGCCGGATATCGACCTGAATTTCTCCGGTGAATATCAGGCCAATGCCCACCGGTATACAGAGGTTATCTTCGGAAAAGGGCAGACATTTAAGGCGGGTACCATTGGTACCCTTGCGGAAAAAACTGCATTTGGTTATGTGAAGAACTATTATGAGGAACGGGGGCAGCACAAGCGCTACTGTGAGATCAACCGTATCGTGAAGGGCTGTACCGGTGTCCGCCGTACCACTGGCCAGCATCCGGGAGGTATTATCGTACTGCCTATGGGTGAGGAGATTGAGAAATTTACACCTGTGCAGCACCCGGCCAATGATGTGAACAGTGATATCATCACCACACATTTTGATTACCATTCCATTGACGGAAATCTTCTGAAACTTGATATACTTGGACACGATGATCCGACCATGATCCGTATGCTGGAGGATCTGACCGGCATCAGTGCAAGAACAGTTCCGCTGGACCAGAGAGATGTCATGTCCCTGTTTGCGGGAACGCAGGCTCTGGGGATCAGCCCGGAGGATATCGGCGGCTGCAGGCTGGGATGCCTCGGAATCCCGGAGTTTGGTACAGACTTTGCCATGCAGATGTTGATCGATACCAAGCCGAAATATTTTTCCGACCTGGTACGTATTGCCGGACTTTCTCACGGTACGGATGTATGGCTTGGAAATGCTCAGGTATTGATCCAGAATGGTACAGCTACCATTTCCACAGCAATCTGTACGCGAGATGATATTATGATCTATCTCATCGGAAAAGGAGTGGAAAGTGGTTTGGCGTTTACCATCATGGAGAGTGTCCGTAAGGGAAAGGGTCTTCGTGAGGAATGGATCCAGACTATGAAAGAGCATGATGTTCCGGACTGGTATATCTGGTCCTGTAAGCTGATCAAGTACATGTTCCCGAAAGCCCATGCGGCAGCTTATGTTATGATGGCGTATCGTATCGCCTGGTATAAAGTGTTTCATCCACTGGCTTATTATGCAGCATTTTTCAGTATCCGTGCCACATCCTTTTCCTATGAACTGATGTGCATGGGAAAAGAACGTCTGGAATATTATATGGCGGAGATCCGGAAAAAAGGTGATGAAGCATCTAAGAAGGAACAGGATACACTGAAGGATATGAGGATCGTACAGGAAATGTATGCCAGAGGTTTTGATTTTGTACCAATCGATCTTTATAAGGCAAAGGCACACCGGTTCCAGATCATCGGAGATAAACTGATGCCTGCTCTGGATACCATAGAGGGTCTTGGAGATAAGGCAGCAGAGGCAGTTGTGGATGCTGCCGCAAAAGGCAGATTCCTTTCCAAGGATGATTTCCGTGACCGTACCAAGGTCAGCAAGACCGTTATCGATCTAATGGATGACATGGATCTTTTCGGAGATATCCCGCAGTCCAATCAGATGTCACTGTTTGATTTTACGGGTTGATATATGATACCGGAAGGGCTTACAATAAATAAAAAATACTGCCGTTTATCCTAAAGGCTGATCTGGCAGTGAGAACTCTCAGGAGGATACCAGATACTATGAAAAAAGAAGAATTAAGATACCTGCAGCGACTTGCGGAGTTGTATCCTACTATAGCAAAAGCTTCAACAGAGATCATCAATCTGCAGTCTATATTAAACCTTCCGAAAGGTACCGAGCATTTCATGTCGGACATCCATGGAGAATACGATGCGTTTTCTCATGTTCTTCGGAATGGATCAGGGGCTGTACGAAAAAAGATCGATGATGTATTCGGACATACCTTAAGCAACAGCGACAAACGTTCTCTTGCCACACTGATCTATTATCCGAAGGAAAAGATGGAAGTTGTAAAAAAGCAGGAAGAAGACATGGAGAACTGGTACAAGATCACACTTTATCGTCTGATCGAAGTATGCAAGACAACGGCATCCAAATATACCCGTTCCAAGGTCCGTAAGGCACTTCCTGCAGACTATGCCTATGTGATCGAGGAGCTGATCACAGAGAAAGCGGAAGTTCTGGACAAAGAAGCATATTACGATGCCATCGTCAATACGATCATTGAGATCGGCCGGGCAGAGAATTTTATCATTGCCCTGGCAGAACTGATCCAGCGTCTTGTTGTGGATCATCTTCATGTGCTGGGAGATATTTATGACAGAGGTCCGGGCCCGCATTTCATCATGGATCGTTTGATGAAATATCATTCGCTGGATATCCAGTGGGGGAATCATGATGTGGTCTGGATGGGAGCTGCTACAGGACAGAAAGCCTGCATTGCAACGGTGATCCGGAACAGCATCCGTTACCGAAATATGGATATTCTTGAGGATGGATATGGAATCAATCTTATGCCTCTGGCAACTTTTGCAATGGAGGCTTATAAGGATGATCCATGTACTGCTTTTGAGATGAAGGGAGATGCCAATAACTACAGTATTCTGGAAGAAGAGCTTGGACGGAAAATGCACAAGGCTATTGCCATTATCCAGTTTAAGCTGGAGGGACAGCTGATTCGCCGGCACAAAGAATTCCATATGGAAAATCGTTGTTTGCTTCATAGGATCGATCCGAAAAAGGGAACGATCACACTTCCGAACGGAAAAGAATATCCGCTGACCGATACAGCTTTTCCTACTATTGACTGGAAAAAACCATATGAACTTACCACAGAGGAAAAGGATGTAATGGAACGATTGGATTCCGCTTTCCGAAACTGTGAGAAACTGCAGAATCATGTCCGGCTTCTTCTGGACAAGGGAGGCCTTTATAAAACTTATAATGGGAATCTTCTGTTCCATGGAAGTATTCCGCTTAATGAGGATGGAAGTCTGAAAGAAGTCCAGATTTATGGAAAAACCTACAAAGGAAAAGAACTGTACGATGTTCTTGAGACTTATGTGCGCAGGGCGTTTTTTTCTGTAAATGAGGATGAAAAGCGTAAAGGCAGGGATATTATGTGGTATATCTGGGCAGCTCCGAATTCACCGCTGTTCGGAAAAGACAAGATGACCACCTTTGAACGTTATTTTGTTAAAGATAAGGAAACACATAAAGAAACTAAAAATGCCTACTATCATCTTCTGGAAAATGAGGAAATTGTAGATGATCTGCTCCGTGAGTTCAGACTGGACCCGGAAAAAGGTCACATCATCAACGGGCATGTGCCGGTTCACCAGAGTGAGGGAGAGAGTCCTGTAAAATGCAATGGCAAAGTTCTTGTGATCGACGGCGGTTTTTCCAGACCATATCAGAAAGTTACGGGAATTGCCGGTTATACACTGGTTTATAACTCCTACGGGCTGATCCTGTCTGCTCATGAGCCTTTTACTTCTGCGGAAGAAGCGGTAGCCAAGGAGCAGGATATTGTTTCCAACAGGGTGGCGGTTCATTACAATAACAAACGTACACTGGTAGGTGACACCGATACCGGAACTGCTCTGAAGGAAAGGATCAGTGAGCTGATCCAGCTTCTGGAAGCTTACAGAAAAGGTATCATCAAAGAGAAAAAATAAGCAGAATTGAGAAATACAAGAAGAGTTTCCTGTATGCTACAGTAAACAGAGGTGATGCAGATGAGAAAAAACAAAAAAAGAAAAAAACAGCTGAGAGCAGTTCTGATCCTGTTGATCATTCTGTTTATTCTGGCAGGACTGGGAGGGATGCTGTATGTTTCCCATAGGGATAAGGTGGAAAAAGAACAACGAAGAGAGGCCGCATTGGCTGCATTGGACAGTATTCCGGAGGTGACAGCAACACCAGTAGCAACAGCAACACCAGTTCCGACAGCGACACCGACACCGTCATTGACACCGGTTCCGACAATCCTTCCGGCATTTGAACCGGAAAATTATCAGGGAATCTGGTACAGCGAAGACGGGCTGACAACAATCAATATTTATGATATCAGTCTGAAATCCATTTCCTTTACCTATAAGAGAGTGAATGGAAAAGATCCTTCAATGACTGCAGAAGCGGATGTGACTGCGGAGGTAGCAGGAAATGCTACTCAGTTCCGTTTTAAGGATTCCGAAGGGAATAAGGCAAAGGGAGAGTTTGTTTTCGATAAAAGTGGTGAGCTTTATGTGAAGGTAAAAACATATGAACGGGGAGATGGATCTCTAACCTATCCGAAAACAGAGTCTATTATGACCCGGCAGGAGCCATCCCTGGAAGTATCCGAAAATTCCGAAGAAGATGCTTCCTATAATGAAAGCAACGAAAGTTCCTATGAACGGGAATCCTACAGCGAAAGCAGTGAAGATTCTTCTGATAAAAATACAGAAGAATATGAGATTCCCTACGGAGAAGAAGAAACCTATTATACGGAATAATCAAAAAATAAAAAACGGTAAAATAAAGAATCCCCGGATTTTGGCAATCAGGGAATCCCGATACAGGAATTCCCGAAACTGTTCCACATTTCCGGGGATCTCTTTATTTGATCATTTTTTTGCGGTCTGTGCGGCCGACGAGATAATCGATGCTGGTGTCGTAATAATTTGCCAGCCGGATAAGCATTTCGATAGGAATATTACGGGATCCCGTTTCATAATGGGAATAAGAACGCTGGCTGATATGAAGAATCTCACTTAATTCTCGCTGGGACAGATCCGCGTCTGTACGTAAATCCTGAATACGCTGAAATTTCATTGTGCTCACCTCTTCTTTCTATTGAAAGTATAAAACAGAACGAAATGCACCCTTGCAAAAGGGAGCAAAATGGACTATACTAAATTTATTATCTTCTAAAATTCAGAAAATGTCTATCTGAAAATTCCCTTGTTTTTAATCGAATGCGGATTGTAAATATCCGCCTGATATGAAAAGACGAAAAGATGGAAGATCGGGATTCGTTTTTTCGCAGAAAGGAATGTATTTGTTTGCGAGTGTTTTATCAGCAGCGATCTACGGAATGGAAGTACGTGAGATCCAGGTTGAGGCAGATGTCAGTGATGGTCTGCCTTCTTTTGCTATGGTAGGATTTCCCTCTGCCCAGGTGAGAGAGGCCCAGGAAAGAGTCCGGACTGCATTTAAGAACAACCGACTTTGTCTGCCACCAAAAAAAGTAACTGTAAATTTTGCACCTGCCGATATGAAAAAGGAGGGAGCTGGTTTTGATCTGCCTGTGGCGGCTGCAGTACTTGCGGCTGCCGGAATTCTGGAGCCGGATCTTCTGGAAGGAGTTATGATCGTAGGAGAGATCAGTCTGAATGGAGGAATCCATGGGGTTGCCGGAGTTTTGCCACGGGTGATCCGCGCAAGAGAGCTGGGCCTACGCTTTTGTGTTATTCCGGAGGAAAATATCCGGGAGGGGAATCTGGTGAAGGATATGCCGGTGTTTGGAGTAAAAAGTCTGAATGACATGATCCGATGTCTGAGAGACCCAAACACTTATACAAATGAGTATCAGGAAAAAGAGAAAACAGAAAATAAACCGGAAAAACCAAATGTTGATTTTGCGGACATCTGCGGGCAGGAAGGAGCCCGGCGCGCGGCCGAGATCGCAGTGAGCGGTTTTCATAATATTCTTTTTATCGGACCGCCAGGATCCGGAAAGACCATGCTGGCAAGACGTCTGCCTACTATTATGCCGGAGATGACATTTGAGGAAAGCCTGGAGATCACCAAGGTATACAGTGTGGCAGGACTTCTCACGGAAAAAGATCCGCTGATCCGGCAGAGGCCTTTTCGAAGTCCGCATCATACCAGTTCCCCTCAGGCTCTGGCAGGTGGCGGCAGGATACCGGGACCGGGGGAGATCACTCTTGCACACAGAGGTGTGCTTTTTCTGGATGAGATGCCGGAATTTTCCAGAAAAAGCCTGGAGATCCTGCGTCAGCCGCTGGAAGATAAAGAAATCCATTTGTCCAGAGCTGCCGGAACTTATATTTTTCCGGCCAGTTTTATGCTGGCGGCAGCAATGAATCCCTGTCCCTGCGGATTTTACCCGGATATGAACAGATGCCGTTGTACGTCGGGGGAGATCGCGCATTATCTTGGAAAGATCAGCCAGCCTCTTCTGGAGCGTATTGATATCTGCACAGAAGTTCCGGCAGTGAGTTTTTCAAAAATGAAAAAGAAAATTCCCGGGGAATCCTCTGCGCAAATAAGAAAGAGGGTGGAAGCAGTACAGGAGATTCAGAGAGAACGTTACAAAGAGGAAAAATTTTGCTTCAATGGGGAGCTTGACGGAAGAAAACTGGAAAAATACTGTGTAATGACGGGAGGGGCAGACAAACTTCTGGAGCAGGCATATGAGCAGTTTCAATTCAGTACCAGAGCATATCATAAGATACTGAAAACGGCCAGGACCATCGCAGATATGGAATCTTCCGAAAAGATAAAGGAAGAACATATCTGCGAAGCGTTGGCTTACCGGGCATATGACAAGAAATACTGGTCATAAAACAGAAAAAAGGAAGGTATTTTATATGGAAGAAATACAGCGAACAAGGATCCAATGTGCCAGTAAGGATAGCAGTCTTTATCCGGCAAGACTTCAGGAACTTTCTGGTATGCCAAAACAATTATATTATATTGGAAGATTTCCGGATGATGACAAACCTACAGCTGCAATCGTAGGAGCAAGACTGTGCAGTCCTTACGGACGGATACAGGCATTTAATTACGGAAAATTCTTAAGTGAACATGGGGTGCAGGTGATCAGCGGTATGGCGGCCGGCATTGATGCTGAGGGTCATAAAGGTGCTCTGGAAGGTGGTACCCCGACATTTGCGGTTCTGGGAAACGGTGTGGACATCTGTTATCCTTCATCCAGCAGAGGTATTTACCGGAGAATCCCAGAAAAAAACGGAGGGATCATCAGCGAATATGAACCAGGTACCAAAGGCAGGGCATATTATTTCCCGGCAAGGAACCGGATCATCAGCGGACTGGCAGATCTGGTGCTTGTGGTGGAAGCAAAAGAAAAGAGCGGCTCACTGATCACAGCTGCCTGTGCACTGGAACAGGGGAAGATGGTATATGCCATTCCGGGAGCAGTAAATGATGCTCTGAGCAGAGGCTGTCACAAGCTGATCTACGACGGAGCAGGAATTGCATACTCTCCGGAAATACTTCTGGATGAGTGGGGATTATCTGTGAAAAAAAAGACAAATTTGTCTGAAAAAAGCAAGTTAGGACTTGCAACGGATTTGGATTTGGTGTATAGTTGTCTCGATTTACGACCAAAAAATCTGGATCATATTATAAGAAGAACCGGTTTTTCACCGGGAAAAACAGCCGGGATCCTGGGACAGCTTATTTTGATGGGGCTTGTGAAGGAAACCGGGAGACAGTATTATATCAGACTTGAATAAATGCTTTTTTGCCCGGAGATTTGGCAGGAGCTTTTAAGCCGGACAGGAAGGCAGAATGAGATTAGGAGAGGTAAAATGGCCAAAAATCTGGTGATAGTAGAGTCACCTGCTAAAATGAAGACAGTAAAGAAATTTCTGGGGGCAAATTATACAGTAGAAGCGTCCAACGGTCATGTGAGGGATTTTCCAAAGAGCCAGTTTGGTATTGACGTGGACAATGATTTTGAACCGAAGTATATTACAATACGTGGAAAGGGTGAGCTTCTTGCAAAACTTCGCAAAGAAGCAAAAAAAGCAGATAAGATCTATCTTGCAACTGACCCTGACCGTGAGGGAGAAGCAATTTCCTGGCATTTGATGCAGGCTTTGAAGACAGATACTGCAAAGATGCACAGGATCACATTTAACGAGGTAACAAAAACAGCAGTTAAGGCTTCCATCAAGCAGGCCAGGGAACTGGACATGAACCTGGTAGATGCACAGCAGGCAAGGCGTATGCTGGATCGTATGGTAGGTTATACCATCAGTCCGCTGCTCTGGGCCAAGGTAAAAAGAGGCTTAAGTGCAGGCCGTGTACAGTCTGTGGCACTGCGTATCATCTGTGACAGAGAAGATGAGATCAATGCATTCATTCCTGAAGAATACTGGAGCCTGGAGGGTGAATTTCAGGTAAAGGGTGAGAAGAAGCCGTTGACAGCCAAGTTCTATGGAACGGATAAAAAACTTCCGATCAGAAACCGTCAGGAAATGGATGAGATTCTGAAAAGTCTGGAAGACTGTAAATATGAGATCACAGAAGTAAAAAAAGGTGAGAGGATCAAGAACGCTCCCCTTCCGTTTACCACAAGTACTCTGCAGCAGGAAGCTGCCAAGACATTGAATTTTTCTACGCAGAAGACTATGCGCCTGGCACAGCAGTTATATGAAGGTGTGGATGTAAAAGGCAGTGGTACGGTAGGTCTGATCTCCTATCTGCGTACAGATTCTACTCGAATTTCAGAGGAAGCAGATGCAGCAGCAAGAACTTATATTTCTGAGCAGTATGGTTTAGATTATGTTTCTCAGACAGAGAAGGCAATCAAAAACGGACAGAAGATACAGGATGCTCATGAGGCAATCCGTCCTACAGATATTGCGAGGACACCAGTTCTGGTGAAGGAATCCCTGACCAGGGATCAGTTCCGTTTATATCAGCTGATCTGGAGACGTTTTGCGGCAAGCAGAATGGCACCGGCACGTTATGAGACCACGTCTGTCAAGATCGGAGCAGGTGAGTATGTGTTTACGGTTGCGGCATCCAAGGTTGCCTTTGATGGTTTTATGTCTGTATACACAGAAGAGGGCGATGACAAAAAGGGCAATGTTTTAAGTCAAAGTCTGGAGAGGGGTATGGAGCTGAAGCTGAAAGAGCTGAAGCCGGAGCAGCATTTTACACAGCCGCCGGCACATTACACAGAGGCGTCACTTGTAAAGACCATGGAAGAGCTTGGAATCGGACGTCCAAGTACGTATGCGCCGACCATTACAACGATCATCAGCAGACGCTATGTATCCAAGGAACAGAAAAATCTTTACGTCACAGAGCTTGGAGAGGTTGTTAATAATATTATGAAACAGGCTTTTCCAAGTATTGTGGATGTAAACTTTACAGCAACTATGGAGGGGCTTTTGGACTGCGTGGAAGCAGGTACTGTACAGTGGAAAACGGTTGTACGTAACTTCTATCCGGATCTGAAGCATGATGTGGATGAGGCTGAAAAAGAGCTTGAGAAAGTTGATATACAGGATGAGGTTACGGATGTGATCTGCGACAACTGTGGCCGCAACATGGTGATCAAGTACGGTCCTCATGGAAGATTTCTTGCATGTCCCGGATTTCCGGACTGCCGTAATACAAAACCATATTATGAGAAGATCGGTGTTGCATGTCCGAAGTGCGGCGGCGAAATTGTCATGAAAAAAACGAAAAAAGGCAGAAAATATTACGGATGTGAGAATAATCCGGAATGTGATTTTATGTCCTGGCAGAAACCTTCTGCAAAGAAATGTCCGAAATGTGGTAATTATATGCTCGAAAAGGGAAATAAACTGGTTTGTAGCCAGGAAACCTGCGGATATGTGGAACAAAAACCAAAAGATGAAGATTGATCGAAAAAATGCTTTTCTATTAATTTTCAGAAAATCCCGTTAAAAATAAAAAAAATATAAAAATGTCTTGTAAATTTCCAGAATAACGTGTAATATTAGACTAGAAAAACGATTTCTTTCAAGGTACGAAAGTGAAAGGAGGAAAAATGAGCGTTCAGTTGCTAGATAAAACTAGAAAAATCAATAAGCTTCTGCATAACAGCAGCTCAAGCAAGGTAGTGTTTAACGACATTTGTCAGGTGCTCATGGAAACCTTAAGTTCCAATATCCTGGTACTCAGTAAGAAAGGTAAGGTTCTGGGAGTCAGTATCTGCCCGGGTGTGGATGAGATCACAGAGCTGATCGATGACAAGATCGGCGGACATATCGACCCGTTATTAAATGAGAGATTTCTTGGTGTTCTTTCCACAAAGGAGAATGTCAATCTCCAGACACTTGGCTTTGAGCATGTACCCGGAAATTATCAGGGAATCGTGAATCCGATCGATATTGCAGGTGAGAGACTGGGAACGTTATTCATGTACCGCAATGATCATCCCTATGATATTGAAGATATTATCGTCAGCGAGTATGGTACAACAGTTGTAGGCCTGGAAATGATGCGTGCGGTTCATGATGAGAACGCGGAAGAAGACAGAAAACAGCAGATCGTTAAATCGGCATTCAGTACACTGTCCTTCTCAGAGCTTGAGGCAATCATCCATATCTTTGATGAGCTGGATGGGGATGAGGGTATCCTGGTTGCCAGCAAGATCGCTGACCGTGTAGGTATCACCAGATCTGTGATCGTAAATGCATTGCGTAAATTCGAGAGTGCAGGTGTGATCGAATCCCGTTCATCCGGTATGAAGGGAACTTACATTAAAGTTCTTAATGAAGTGATCTTTGATGAGCTTGAGGAGATAAAAGCACAGAGAAGCAAGAAGGCATAATGTGATCAGCACTGTCAGATGCTTGATATAAGATAAAGAACGTGACAAAAGAGACTTCCCGTTATCGTGGGAGTCTCTTTTTTGTCTGTTTCATAAAATCAAAATAAATAATGAAATTAAGAAAACAAGAGAAAAAAAGAGTATTAAAGAGATAAAATTAGAATAATATAGAAAAACTATATCTTAAAAGGGTTGCGAAAATATGTGAAATTCACTAATATAGCCATAGTGATTAGCACTCGTAGAAAGTGAGTGCTAGCAGATGAAGATGGAACTTATAAAGGAGGAACATAGATCATGAAGTTAGTACCTTTAGGCGACAGAGTAGTATTAAAACAGGTTGAAGCAGAAGAGACAACAGCATCCGGGATCGTGCTTCCAGGACAGGCACAGGAGAAACCACAGCAGGCAGAGGTTATTGCAGTTGGACCTGGCGGAGTTGTAAACGGGAAAGAAGTAAAAATGGAAGTAGAAGTCGGAAATACTGTTATCTATTCCAAATATGCAGGAACAGAAGTAAAGATGGATGGAACTGATTATATTATTGTAAAGCAGGAAGATATCCTGGCAATCATTAAATAATATAAACATCTTATCGTATATCAATATAAATAGGAGGTCATTTTATCATGGCAAAAGAGATTAAATACGGCGCAGAAGCAAGAGCAGCACTTGAAGCTGGTGTAAATAAACTTGCAGATACAGTAAGAGTGACACTTGGACCGAAAGGAAGAAATGTAGTACTTGACAAATCTTTCGGTGCTCCGCTTATCACAAACGATGGTGTTTCCATTGCAAAAGAGATTGAGCTTGAGGACGGATTCGAGAATATGGGTGCCCAGATCATCAAAGAAGTTGCATCCAAGACAAACGATGTAGCTGGTGATGGTACTACAACAGCAACCGTACTTGCACAGGCAATGGTACATGAAGGAATGAAGAACCTGGCAGCAGGAGCTAACCCGATCATCCTCAGAAAAGGAATGAAAAAAGCAACAGATGTTGCAGTAGAAGCGATCAAGAACATGAGCCAGGCGATCAACGGAAAAGCTCAGATTGCTAATGTAGCTGCAATCTCTGCAAGTGATGAGCAGGTTGGACAGCTGGTTGCAGACGCTATGAAGAAGGTTTCCAAGGATGGTGTTATCACTGTTGAGGAGTCCAAGACCATGCATACAGAGCTTGACCTTGTAGAAGGTATGCAGTTTGACCGTGGATATATTTCCGCATACATGTCTACAGATATGGAGAAGATGGAGGCAACTCTTGATGATCCGTATATTCTGATCACAGATAAGAAGATCAGCAACATCCAGGAGATCCTTCCGCTTCTTGAGCAGGTTGTTCAGGCTGGTGCAAAGCTTCTCATCATTGCAGAGGATGTTGAGGGTGAGGCTCTCACAACTCTGATCGTTAACAAACTGAGAGGAACCTTCCAGGTAGTAGCTGTTAAAGCACCTGGCTATGGTGACAGAAGAAAAGAGATGCTTCAGGATATCGCGATCCTGACAGGTGGACAGGTGATCTCTGACGAACTCGGCCTTGATCTGAAAGAAGCTAAAATGGAGCAGCTTGGACGTGCAAAATCCGTTAAAGTTGCAAAAGAGAATACTGTTATCGTTGACGGCCTTGGTGATAAAGATTCCATCGCAAAACGTGTTGCTCAGATCCGTGCGCAGATCGAGGAGACAAAATCCGAGTTTGATAAAGAAAAACTTCAGGAAAGACTTGCAAAATTGGCAGGCGGCGTAGCTGTTATCCGTGTAGGTGCTGCTACTGAGACAGAGATGAAGGAAGCAAAACTTCGTCTGGAAGATGCTCTTGCAGCAACAAGAGCAGCTGTTGAGGAAGGTATCATCGCAGGTGGCGGATCCGCTTACATCCATGCATCCAAAGAAGTTGCAAAACTTGTTGCAACACTTGAGGGAGACGAGAAGACAGGTGCAGCTGTGATCATGAAAGCTCTTGAGGCTCCGCTGTTCCACATTGCCGCAAATGCAGGACTGGAAGGCTCTGTTATCATCAACAAGGTAAGAGAGTCTGAGGTAGGTACAGGCTTTGATGCCCTGAATGAGAAATATGTAAACATGGTTGAGAACGGAATCCTTGATCCTGCAAAGGTTACAAGAAGTGCACTTCAGAACGCAACAAGTGTTGCATCTACACTTCTTACAACAGAGGCTGTAGTTTCCACGATTAAAGAGGATACTCCTGCTCCGGCACCAAACCCGGGAATGGGAATGATGTAATTTCAATCAGGCAGGTAAATAATTTACAAAATGAGAGGGCCTGCGTCATGGACGCGGCTCTCTTTTTGTGTTATAATCAAAAGAAATCAGTAAATTACGAAAGGAAGAAGCAAATGAGTGACTTATATTCAGAACTTCTGGTAAAGAAGAAACAGACAGGGAAGGATCTTGTTGTAAAATACGGTCTTATTGCACTGACCGTGATCATGGTTCTGGGAGGTCTGGTGCTGAATGCACTTCTTCTGGTTCCGGCTATCGCTCTTGGTGTTGCATGTTATTTTGTGATTCCGAAAACAGACCTGGAATATGAATATCTGTTTGTTAACGGGGAACTGGATATTGATATGATCATGTCCAAGTCAAAGAGGAAAAGAGTAAAATCACTCCAGCTTGCGGAGGCTGATCTTGTGGCACCTCTGAAATCCCACAGAATGGATTATTACAACGGAAATCAGAAGATGAAAACCATAGACTTTTCCTCAGGGATTGAGGATCATAAGCGCTATGCCATGATCGTAAGAGACAGCGGAGAAACCTGCAAGGTGATCCTGGAGCTGGATGATGAACTTGCCAATACCATGAAAAATTCTGCACCGAGTAAAGTTTTTTTGGATTGACATGAATCTTGTTTTTTGTTACACTAGTTCACAAATTTAAAATATCTTACACAAAGGGAGGAAATGCAATGGGTACTATTATTGGTGAAGGCATTACGTTTGATGACGTCCTGCTGGTTCCGGCTTATTCTAAAGTAATTCCGAATCAGGTTGATGTTTCAACGTATTTAACCAAGAAAGTAAAGCTGAATATCCCCATGATGAGTGCGGGAATGGACACAGTTACAGAGCACAGAATGGCAATTGCTATGGCCAGACAGGGTGGTATCGGTATCATTCACAAGAATATGTCCATTGAGGCACAGGCAGAAGAGGTTGACAAAGTTAAACGTTCTGAGAACGGTGTTATCACCGATCCGTTTTATCTTTCAGCAGAGCATACACTGAAGGATGCCAATGATCTGATGGCGAAATACCGTATTTCCGGTGTTCCGATCACAGAAGGCAGAAAACTGGTAGGTATTATCACAAACCGTGATCTTAAATTTGAGACAGATTTCAGCAGAAAGATCAAGGAGTGCATGACTTCAGAAGGACTGATCACAGCTAAGGAAGGAATCACACTTGAGGATGCCAAGAAGATCCTTGCGAAATCCCGTAAGGAGAAATTACCCATTGTAGATGATGACTTTAATTTAAAAGGACTCATTACCATCAAGGATATCGAGAAACAGATCAAGTATCCGCTTGCAGCCAAGGATGCACAGGGAAGACTTCTCTGTGGTGCTGCGGTTGGTATCACAGCAAATGTGCTTGCACGTGTTGATGCGCTTGTGAAGGCTAATGTAGATGTGATCGTAATTGATTCTGCACATGGTCATTCAGAAAACATTTTAAAAGCAGTCCGCGAGATCAAGACAGTATATCCGGAACTTCAGGTAATCGCAGGTAATGTTGCAACAGGCGAAGCTACCAAGGCTCTGATCGAGGCCGGAGTAGATGCAGTCAAAGTTGGTATCGGACCGGGATCTATCTGTACAACACGTGTTGTTGCAGGTATTGGTGTTCCGCAGGTTACTGCAGTTATGGATTGTTATGAAGTGGCTAACAGCTACGGAATCCCGATCATTGCAGATGGCGGTATCAAATATTCCGGAGATATCACCAAGGCCATCGCAGCAGGTGCCAATGTCTGCATGATGGGAAGTATGTTCGCAGGATGCGATGAGAGCCCGGGAACATTCGAGCTTTACCAGGGAAGAAAATATAAAGTATATCGTGGAATGGGATCTATCGCAGCTATGGAGAATGGCAGCAAGGACCGTTATTTCCAGGAGAATGCCAAGAAGCTTGTGCCGGAGGGTGTTGAGGGTCGTGTTGCGTATAAAGGACACGTTGAGGATACCGTATTCCAGCTGATCGGTGGTTTAAGATCCGGTATGGGTTATTGTGGAGCAGAGAATATTGAGAAGCTTAAGACAACAGGCAGATTCATCAAGATTTCAGCTGCATCTCTTAAAGAGTCACATCCACATGACATCCACATCACAAAAGAGGCTCCAAACTACAGTGTAGATGAATAATAAAGGAAAAAAAGGTAAGACCGGTAAGAAGTCACCCAGGCCGTCCCATAGCGGGCGGCCTGTTTCCGTAAAGAAAACTTCCTCCGAGTCTTCCAGAAGAAAAAAGAAGTCTTTGAGAAAAAAGAATCCGATCAAGATCCTGCAAAGGGTTGTGCTGATATGTATCATTGTGATCGTTGCTTTTGCTGCGTGTGTGTTAGGATACGCATTTTTGGAGATGCGCATGGAACAGAGTGAAACTCAGTACGGACAGGAAGAAATATCCGGGAATGCCAGCGGAAATGGCGGGCCGGAACAATGGCAGGCAGAAGGAGCGCCTTTTATTGATGTGGAGCTTCTGACACCGAATTCCTATTCCAGACCACAGATTTCTATCGAACAGGTAAATTATATAGCCATTCATTATACGGCCAATCCGGGATCTACTGCCGTATCCAACCGGAATTATTTTGAAAATCTTGCGACAACACAGGACAACAAAGTCAGCAGTCATTTTGTGATAGGGTTGGAGGGAGAAGTGGTACAATGTATTCCTACCTCGGAAATATCCTATGCCACAAATTCCAGAAATGTAGATACCATATCCATTGAATGCTGCCATCCGGATGAAACAGGGCAGTTTAATACAGCAACCTATGATTCGACGGTAAAGCTGACAGCGTGGCTTTGTACACGCTTTGGGCTGACTTCGGATCAGGTGATCCGTCATTATGATGTTACAGGTAAAGACTGTCCGAAGTATTACGTGGAGAATCCCGATGCATGGATCCAGATGAAATCAGACATTGCCGCACAGATCCAGACAGATTATGCATTACAGGGGAAATAAAGTGTTATTGTTTATTTTGTGAGCAACAAGAAGTCTGGAAAAATAATTTCTGAAAATAGGGGCTTGAAAATTAAGAAGAAGTATTGTAGTATAACAGCAGAAGCTGCATGACTGGCGGAAAGTAGGATCACCTACAGGGAGTGCAGTGAAGTGAGAAGCCGACCGCCTGGGCAGCCTGATAAGGGGTGTCCAGGCGGTTTTTTGTTACCGTTCATATCCTGGGATAAGCCCTGGGCCTTACATTAGACAAGGAGGACTGTGAAAAATGACGACATTTTCACTTGAAAAAGAACTGAAAGAAAATTCCTATCCGGGAAGAGGAATTGTGATCGGACGTTCCGCTGACGGGAAACATGCAGTTACTGCATATTTTATTATGGGAAGAAGCGAGAACAGCAGAAACCGTATTTTTGTTGAGGATGGGGAAGGAATCCGTACACAGGCTTTTGATCCATCCAAGCTTACAGACCCGAGCCTGATCATCTATGCACCGGTACGTGTCCTTGGAAATAAGACCATTGTAACAAATGGTGATCAGACAGATACGATCTATGAGGGAATGGACAGACAGCTTACCTTTGAACAGTCTCTCCGCAGCAGAGAGTTTGAGCCGGATGCGCCGAACTATACACCTCGTATTTCAGGCGTTCTTCATGTTGAAAACGGTAAATTCAATTATGCGATGTCTATTTTAAAGAGCAATAACGGAAATCAGGATTCCTGTCTTCGTTATACATTCGCCTATGAGAATGCGGCAGCAGGACAGGGACGTTTTATCCATACTTATAAATGTGATGGAAATCCACTTCCAAGTTTCGAGGGAGAGCCGAAGCTGGTAGAGATCCCAAGCGATATTGATGAATTTGCGGATCTCCTCTGGAAGAGCCTGAACCAGGATAATAAAGTTTCTCTCTTTGTTCGTTTTATTGACATTGAGACAGGAAAATATGAATCCAGGATTGTAAACAAGAATAAATAAGAAAATAGGGATATCACAGAGAACGGAGGAGCTTTTTCATGAAAGAATTACAGTTAAAATATGGATGTAACCCAAATCAGAAACCATCAAAGATCTATATGGCAGATGGAAGTGAGCTTCCGATCCAGGTACTCTCCGGAAGACCAGGATACATCAACTTCCTGGATGCTTTTAATGGCTGGCAGCTGGTACGTGACCTTAAGAAAGTAACCGGACTTCCGGCAGCAACTTCATTTAAGCATGTATCTCCGGCAGGTGCTTCCATCGGACTTCCACTGAATGAGACACTGGCAAAGATCTATTGGGTAGACGATATGGACTGGAAGAATTTTTCTCCGCTTGCATGTGCATATGCAAGAGCAAGAGGTGCAGATCGTATGTCATCATTTGGTGATTTCATTTCTCTTTCTGATATCTGCGACAAAGATACCGCAATGCTCATCAAGAGAGAAGTTTCTGATGGTGTGATCGCACCTGGATATACAGAGGAGGCTCTTGAAATTCTGAAGCAGAAGAAAAAAGGCAATTACAATGTGATCCAGATTGATGAAAATTATGTTCCGGAACCTTTGGAGCATAAACAGGTATTTGGAGTTACTTTTGAGCAGGGCCGCCAGGAGCTGGCAATTGATGATGCGCTGATCTCCAATATTGTAACAGAGAATAAAGAGCTTACGGAAGAAGCCAAGAGAGATATGAAGGTTTCTTTGATCATCCTGAAATATACACAGTCCAATTCCGTATGCTTTGTTAAGGACGGACAGGCTATCGGCGTTGGTGCAGGACAGCAGTCCCGTGTACATTGTACACGCCTTGCAGGCCAGAAAGCAGATAACTGGTATCTCCGTCAGTGCCCGAAGGTACTGGAGCTTCCGTTTAAAGACACGATCACACGTGCGGAGAGAGATAATGCCATTGATGTTTACATTGGTGAGGAATATATGGATGTCCTTGCAGATGGTGCGTGGGAAAAGACATTCACAGAGAAGCCGGAAGTGTTCACAAAAGAAGAGAAGAGAGCATGGCTGGATGGTCTTACCGGCGTGACCCTGGGATCCGATGCATTCTTCCCGTTCAGTGATAATATTGAGCGCGCATATAAGAGCGGTGTAAAATATATTGCAGAGCCGGGCGGATCTGTCCGTGATGACGCAGTTATCGATACATGTAATAAGTATGGAATGGTGATGGCATTTACTGGAATCCGCCTTTTCCACCACTAAAAGATATATATCATGACCATGATAAGCGGCTGAAATAAAAGATAAAAAATATAAAGTCCCGAATCTGAATTTCTGGAAAAAAGAAATCAGATTCGGGACTTTTTGATTGAAGAAGGATAGTTTTCAACAGGCTGTGAATATCTATATGATTGAAATTAGGTATAAATCAGCAAAAAAAAGAACTCTGAAAAACAGAGTTCTGAAGAGCGATAGACGGGGCTCGAACCCGCGGTCTCGACCTTGGCAAGGTCGCGCGTTACCAACTACGCCACTATCGCATATGCCTTATCGCCTCAAGTATCTCCCTCAGCGACAAGACATATATTAGCATAGATTTTATATTCTGTCAAATGTTTTTTGGAATTTTTTTGAAATTATATACAACATATAAAGTTTATTCCAGACATCTGAAACAGACCTTGTATATGGCAATATTTCGGTGGCTTATGAGTTATTGTCTAAGTGGTAATAGCGCAAAACATGATCCGGATAGTATTGGTCACCATAGTCCCATGGACCTGCAGGATCGTGAAGGGGATCATCTTCATCACGTTGTGTGTTGCCGCTTGCTATCTGGGCAAAGGCCTGGGCACTTTGGGCCGTCCACACAGTCTGATCGTTCTCCTCCAGATAAGCAAAATAGGAATCGGCTCCGAAATTGTATGCCTGCAGAGCCAGACGGATTTTGGAAAGATCAGTCGGACCGGTACAGCCGGCTTTATCCAGAGCATATTTCAGTTCCTGGATGCCACAGGAAATAGAGTAAGAAGGATCTGTGATACCATTGGGCTGCTGAGGATATCTGGCATTGTAGGCTCCTTCTGAGGACTGCATGGGATCGGTACCCTGTCCGGAGCTTTCCTGCATCATCACAGCCAGGAGCAGGTCTACATAGTCGGACATATCATATTGTGCTGCTTCGCTGGAAACCTCATCGCGATAAGCTTCACAGGCTGCATTGATCTGATGGGTTTCCTCCTGCCTGCCGGAAAATCTGGGAAAACGCAGAAGGATACAGCCCACGATCAGCAGAAAAAGACATGTCAGAAAGATCTTTTGCCTGCGTACCTGCTGTACACGGAGTCTGTGGCGCTGTTTTTTAGTAAGGGTTGGTTTCTTGTGTTTTGTATTCATATATGTATTGTATCCGTTACGGATAGATTTGACCAGTTAAAAAATATGATCTTTTTGTTAAAAATTTCTGAAGACTGTCCTGTGAAATTGCAAAATATGATCTGATATGCTATGATAGTCGGGACAAACCGTAGAATGCCGGAAAAAAGGAGGCAAGATTTCATGCGAAAAAAGCTTCTGGCAGTTATTTTATGTGCTTCTATGCTTTTCCCTGCATCAGTATCTGCAGAGGTACTGGGATATGAAGCAACATTGGATACATATACACAGGAGAAAAAAACACCTCAGCAGTTTCAGATCGATGATGGGGCGGGAAATACAGTAAATGTTTTGGCGAAGAATGATACGCTTTATGTTACAGCGAAAAATACGTTAATCCGGTCCAATCCGGGAGACAGTGGTACAGAGCTGCGTTCTGTGATCCTGGGAACGAAGCTTGAAAGAGTTGCAGTCTGTGACAATGGCTGGAGCAAGGTGACCTTCCAAAAGAAAGGTGAGGACAAGATCATCGGTTATGTTTCGGACAGCGTGCTCAGTGATACAGAGATCGTAAATAAATTTACGGATACAGTTACAGCGGCACAGGACAGTGATATCTTGGATTATCCCGGAAAGAAAGACGGAGAGGTTGTAGGAGAGGTCCTTCAGGATGATGAGTTGAAAAGAACAGGTACGGTAGATGCTATCTGGAGCAGGATCGTTTACACAGATGACAGTGGTTCAGATCACGTCGGATATATTCCGACCAGCTGTCTGGAAGGTTATCAGGCTACGGAAGTGGCCAAGGCAGAGCAGGAAAAGAACACAAAAGCAGGATCCCTTACCAAGAGTTCCGGGGAGGGGATTTTTGCGGATGCAGTGGATGGTGTAACTTCCACAGGTGGTTCCGGAAGTACCGCAGCTGGCGTACAGATCGGAACGCCGGTATCAGTATCTTCTGACGCGACACTGAAACCACTGGGAACATTCCGGATCACGCATTATTGTCCGTGCAGCATCTGCTGCGGACCATGGGCGAATGGAATTACTTCCACAGGAGTAACGGCCACTACCAACCGTACGATCGCAGTGGATCCGAGTCAGATCCCATACGGTTCCAAAGTAGTGATCAATGGCCAGGTTTATGTTGCAGAGGACTGTGGAGGAGCAATCCGGACCAATTGTATCGACGTATATGTGGCAACACATTCCGAAGCAGAGCAGAAGGGTGTGTTTTATACAGAAGTATATTTGCTTCAGTGATCAGAAAAAGACTGCTGTAGATTCCATTCCATAAGGGATTTGCAGCAGTTTTTTTGTATAAAAAAACTCTGACCAGCAGAGGCTATTCTGCGATCAGAGTAAAAAAATAATGCCCAGAGCCGGAATCGAACCAGCGACACGAGGATTTTCAGTCCTCTGCTCTACCAACTGAGCTATCTGGGCATGTCTCTTTCGAGTACTTTGTTACTTTAACACATTTATGTAGAGAATGCAAGGGGAAAATAAAAAAAGCAGATGTTTTTCTGAAAAATCTGATTTTCAAAAAAACATCTGCAATATTATGGCTACAGATTTATCTGGCAGCAAGATAGATTTTTTCCATATCTTTCATGTTCAGCTGTTTGAATACACCGATGGTACGGGTGTCTTCAAAGCTGCATTTAAACGCCAGATCATGGATTTCTTTTTCTGTAAGATCAAGACCAAGCTCATGAAGGCTGGTAGGCATCTGGATGGAACGAAAATAATCTTCCATGGCTTCAATGCCGGCGAGGGCAGTTTTGTTGAAGTCAGTACTGCAGGGAATGTCAAATATATTGACTGCAAACTGGGCAAAGCGTTCCGGATTTGCATCATAAACGTAACGTGCCCAGCTTCCCCACAAAGCGGCAAGACCAGCTCCGTGAGCTACATCGTAGGTGCCGCCCAGTTCATGCTCCAGCTGGTGACAGGCCCAGTCACCACCGCCGGTTCCGCAGCCGGTAAGTCCATTGTGGGAAAGGCTGCCGGCCCACATGATCTCTGCCCGTGCAGTATAATTATCCGGCTCCTTCATCAGGATCCGGGAGTTATAGATCACAGTCTGCATCAGAGATTCGCTGATACTGTCAGTGATCTCCATGGTTTCGATATTTACAAAGTACCGTTCCATAGTATGCATCAGGATATCCACACAGCCGCTTTCGGTCTGATATTGCGGCAGGGTATAGGTGAGTCGAGGATTTAAAATAGCAAAACGTGGGCGGCACAGATCGTTGCGGGCACTACTCCGTTTCAGCCAGCCCTCTTCATTGGTGATCACACAGGATCCGCTCATTTCACTTCCGGAAGCTGCGATCGTCAGGATAACGCCTACGGGAAGACAGGCTTTTGGGGCTTCGGTGCGGAGAAAAAAGTTCCATACATCTGTATCCGGATTGGCAAGTCCATAGCCGATGGCCTTGCAGGAATCAATAACACTGCCACCGCCAACAGCCAAAAGAAAATCAACCTGTTCTTTGCGGCAAAGCTCAATACCCTCACGTACCTTAGAGAGACGGGGATTAGGAACCACACCGCCAAGAGTGACATAGGAGATACCAGCTTCATCCAGAGAAGATCGGATCTCATCGATCAGACCGGAGCTTACTGCACTGTGGCTGCCATAATGGATCAGTACTTTGCTGCAGTTCTGCTCTTTTAGAACAGTGCCGATCTTAAGGTGTGTATCTTTCCCGAAAATAACCCGGGTAGGGGTAAAATATTCAAAATTTCTCATAGAGATTAGGCTCCTTTTTATGATCCCGCAGGGGTATCATCTTGGTTCATTTAATTGGTTTAAAGACGTTATAATAATAGCATAGAAGAGAAACAGACGCAAATAAAAGCTATTGAAAAAAGGGTGTAATTTTTGGGGAATGTGGTATAATGACTTCTGTGAAGGAAAAGTGACCTGATCACAGAAACAGACCAATGCGAAGCGTATATTATAGAACAGATCCAAATGAAGAAGAAAGCAGGTGTCTGAAATGGAGAATATCATTATCATAGGAGCAGGTCCGGCCGGGATCTCGGCAGCACTTTATGCGGCAAGGGGAAATATGAATCCACTGATTATAAATACAGGGATCGGTTCACTGGAAAAAGCAGAGAAGATCGAGAATTATTACGGACTGGAGCAGCCATTGTCCGGCAGAGAGCTTTTTGAAAGAGGTCTTGCCCAGGCAAGAGCACTTGGAGTACGGATCCTGGATGCCCAGGTTGTGGGAATGGGTGGTTTTGATACTTTTGAGGTGAAAACTACCGCAGGAGATTTTGAGGCACGCAGCGTGATCCTGGCAACCGGAAGCAGGAGAGCTTCTGCCAGGATTCCGGGAGTAAAGGAATTTGAGGGAAAAGGTGTCAGCTACTGCGCAGTATGTGACGCATTTTTTTACAGAGGAAAAGAAGTGGCAGTGCTTGGAAGCAGTGATTTTGCTCTTCATGAAGCAGAAGAACTTTCTCATACCGCTTCCCGTGTGACGATCTTTACAGATGGAAAGAAACCGGAATTTTCAAGAGAAAATCAGCTTCCGGTTAATACCATGAAGATCCAGGCAATCGAAGGGGATGAACGTGTTTCAGGCATCCGCCTGAAAAGTGATGTGTCCATGCAGGAGGCAGGTGCCGGAGAAGATTCTTTTGTGCCGGCAGAGGGAGTCTTTGTAGCGCTTGGTACAGCCGGAAGCTCGGAGATGGCCCGCCAGATCGGCGCGGAGCTGAATGAAAAAGGAAATATCCGGGTCAATGAAGAGATGGAGACTACAGTTCCGGGGCTGTATGCAGCAGGTGATTGCACCGGTGGACTTCTCCAGGTGGCAAAAGCTGTTCATGACGGTGCCCAGGCAGGACTTTCCGCCTGTCGGTATGTGCGGAAGCTTTTGAAAGCGGAGGCATAAGCTGAAATTAAAAAAAACAAATACAGGATCAAGGAGGAATTTTATCATGGCAAAAGTTTTTACAACAGACAATTTTGAAACTGAGGTATTAAATGCAGAAAAGCCGGTACTGGTAGATTTTTGGGCAACCTGGTGCGGACCATGCAGACGCCAGGCTCCGGTCGTGGAAGAACTTGCAGAAGCCGGATATGAAGTTGGCAAGGTTGACGTAGACAAAGAGCCATCACTGGCACAGCAGTACAAGATCATGAGTATCCCTACACTGCTGGTATTCAAAGGAGGAAAAGAGACCGCACGTTTTGTGGGACTGACATCAAAGACAGAGCTTGAGGCAGCGCTTCAGTAACCAAAACAGAAAACAGAAAAAACAGATACAGCTCTGGGAACCGAAATGGTTTCCAGAGCATTGTTGGCTTACTGAAAATTTTAAACAAGGGTTAATAAAATATGGATGAGAAAATAATAAAAAAGAATGCAGTGCCTGTGATCGCGGCAATGATCACAGCGCTGGCCTTTTCTTTTACGGGCCTTCCAATGGATGGAAATACTTCTGCAAAAAAAATGAGCGATGTTTATAATGGATTGGGATGCATGAGCTTGCTTGCATGGATCCTGCTTCTTATTTTATACGTGAAAGGATGGGAGGGCTACCGGAAATACAGAAACTGGCAGGCACATGTTTTGGCAGTGATCTTTTCAGCGGGAATGCTTCTTGGAACTTCTTATTTTACAAATGGAAACTGGGATTTTCTGTTTGGCGCAAAGAAACAGATCCTGATCTCAGCCGGATGTTTTATAGGATTTTATATTATCTGTGATATGGGAATCACTTATTTCTGGAGGATTCCTGAGATGGAGTTTTTCCGAAAGGCCTGCGGGCGTATCCCGGCCAGAGAGGAAGAGGTAATGTGGTTCCGCCTGGCAAAGATATCTATGATCATTGGATGGACACCGTTTATCCTGGCATTTCTCCCAGGTTCGATCCCGGCAGATGGATTTCGGCAGCTGGATGTATTTTTGGGAGCTATGCCGCTGGACAATCATCATCCATGGGTCCTGACGATGATCATGGGTGGACTGCTGACACTTGGAAAAACTATCTGGTGTTATAATTTTGGAGTATTTCTGATCGTCATTGTGTTTACTTCTGTGGAAATCTGGTGTTACAGTGCGGTAGTCCGCTATCTGTACAGATGGAAGGCTCCAAAATGGATACTTTTTGGTACTGTTCTGCTGTTTGCATTTGTTCCCATATTTGGAAGCTATGCGCAGGCAGTGATCAAAGATGGCTTGTATACGGCAGTCATTACTTTGTATTTTGCAGTGTATATAGATATTTGTCATTCCTTTTCCAAGAGAAAGGCAGTATATTTATTTCTTCTGGGAATCAGTGTCTGTCTTACCCGAAATAATGGCATTCATCTGGTCCTGCCTTCTTTGATCCTTTTGTTTTTCTTCCTGGTAAAGGGAGCGAGGAAATATGCATTTATTGTGGCTGTCTGTGTTTTTGCCTGTTATCTGGGTGTAGAAAAGGGGGCAGCACCTGCCCTTGGCGTGGCACCTGGATCCCGATGTGAAATGCTTTCGGTACCGTTTCAGCAGACTGCCCGATATCTGAGAGAATATCCGGATGATGTAACCGCAAGTGAGAAGAAAGCGATCAACAGGATCCTGGATTATGATGTTCTTGCCGAGAAGTATAATCCGGAACTGTCGGATCCTGTGAAAATTACATTCAGGTTCAGAGATAATGATGATGATCCTAAATTGGATGGATACATGAAGGATTATTTTAAAGCCTGGTTTGCCATGTTCCGTCGTCATCCGGGAGTATATATCCAGGCGACATTGAATAATATTTACAGTTATAATGATCCGTTCCATATGGGAAGAGGACAGCAGGGCGTGTACCGGTTCTACATAGATAAACTGTATCAGAAGAAATCCGGGATCGATGTCAGTTATGTTGGACCAAAAAAAATCCAGTATATATTCCGGCTTTATGATGAATTATGGATGCGCGCACCTGGCCTGGGACTTATCCTAAGTGCAGGAACGTATACATGGCTTACCCTGTTACTGATAGGATATCTTCTTGTGAAGAAACAATGGAAAAAAATCCTGATCTTTGCCATACCGGTGCTGAATATACTGATATGTCTTGTTTCTCCTGTAAATGGGATGATCCGTTATATGTGGCCGGTAATGACTATTATGCCGATGCTGTTCTGGTGGATTCTGCAGCCGGCACCAAAAATAGCTTCAAATTAAAAAAGATTCATCATTTCATAAAGACGTCTTTTATCCAGAATGCGGATCGATCCCCGTGAGATCTGGATAGAGCCGTCTTTATTCATTTTTTTCAGGCTGCGGCTGACAGCTTCCCTGGCACTTCCGATGGAGCGGGCGATGGCTTCCTGCGTGAGAGCAAGCTCATCGGAACCGGTATCTGCAGCTTCATCCAGAAGAAAGGCTGCGATCCTCTGAGTCAGGGTCATAAAAAATGTCCGTTCGATTCCTGCAATCACATCTGAGAAATGTTCAGTTGTCCGTTTGTAGATGAAATTTTCCAGATAGATATTGTTTTTCATCAGCCGGGAAAAAGGAACTGCCGGAAGCAGAAGCAGATCACAGTCTGTTTCTGCATCGATCTGTACATCAAATGTAATGGCAGAAAGCATGCAGGAGGCGGAAAGAGTGCAGATATCACTGTCCCTTAAACGGTACAGGGTAGCCTCTTTTCCCTGAGCGGACAGTAGATAAACACGGAGAACTCCCTTCAGAAGAAAAAGAGTTCCCAGGCACTGGCGCTCTTCAGACTGTATGGCAGCACCTGCCGGGTAATGAAGCTCGCGAATGTTATCAAGAAGAAAATTCCGATCTTCTTCAGTCATATGTTCCCAGAAGGGAAACGCCTGAAAATAATTCAGACAGCTGTTTCGATCCATAAAAAGATTACTCCTTTATAAAAATATATAGTACTCATTTTAACGCTGTTTGGATGGAAATACAACAAAAACGGCATTTTTGCGGCAGGAGGGAAATCTCTGTTTGTTACTGTTCACTCCGTTCTCAGCAACACGCTTCGCGATGCACAGAATTTATGCTGATCGCATAAATTCGCGCGGTATGTCTCTAACCCCTGTTTTTCTATTTACATCCGGTGGAGGGAACGTTATAATCATAAAGCGAAAAGGATCAACAGAGAAATAATGAAAACTGCCGGGGAAAGAAATTATCCGGCAGAAGTTAGGAGAATGTAAAATTTGAAAATCTTACTTGCAGCATGCAATGCAAAATATATCCATTCCAATCTTGCGGTATATAACTTGAAATCCTGTTCCGGAGAATACAGCTCCAGGGTTGTGGTCAAAGAGTACACGATCAATCAGATCAGGGATGACATTTTAAAAGATATTTATCTGGAGCAGCCGGATGTGATCTGCTTTTCCTGCTATATCTGGAATATTTCCTTTGTCAGGGAACTAGTGCCGGATCTTAAGAAAATTCTTCCACAGGTGGAATTTTGGGCAGGAGGCCCGGAGGTATCCTACGATGCGGTGGAATTTCTGAAAAAGAATCCTGCGTTTTTTGGAGTGATGGTGGGAGAAGGAGAGGAAACCTTCCATGAACTGGCAGGTTATTATATAGAAAGAAAACCGGAAACTTTGAGCGAGATCCGTGGAGTGGCTTTTCGTGATGAAAACAAAGACAGGAATATTGTACACACGGGCTGGCGGGAATTGATGGATCTAAGTAAAGTTCCGTTTGCATACAGCAATCTTACAGAGTTTAAAAACCGCATTATTTATTATGAGAGCAGCAGGGGATGCCCCTTTTCCTGCAGCTATTGCCTTTCTTCCATAGATAAGAAGCTTCGGTTCCGTGATATTGAGCTTGTAAAAAAGGAATTGCAGTTTTTTATTGATAATAAAGTTCCTCAGGTCAAATTTGTGGATCGTACTTTCAACTGCAAGCATGACCATGCCATGGAGATCTGGAGGTATATTACGGAGCATGACAACGGGATCACCAATTTTCACTTTGAAATTTCAGCAGATCTTCTCCGTGCGGAGGAGCTGGCGCTGATGAAAACCATGCGTCCGGGTCTGATCCAGCTGGAGATTGGTGTACAGTCTACCAATCCTCAGACCATCAAAGCCATTCGGAGAACCATGGATTTTGAAAAGCTGAAAAGGATTGTAGAGCAGATCCACAGCTTTGGAAATATCCACCAGCATCTGGATCTGATCGCAGGACTTCCCTATGAGGGCTATGATAGCTTCCACAAGTCATTCTGCGATGTTTACACACTGCATCCGGAACAGTTTCAGCTTGGTTTTCTGAAGGTGCTGAAGGGATCACACATGATGGAAATGACAGGGGAATATCAGATTCTTTATAAGGATCGGGAACCCTATGAGGTACTTTCCACAGCCTGGCTGACCTACGAGGAGATTTTAAGGCTGAAAATGGTGGAAAGTATGGTGGAAGTGTATTATAATAGTGGGCAGTTCAAAAATACCCTTGTATTTCTGGAGAAGTATTTTGACGATCCTTTCCGGATGTATGAGGCACTTGGCAGATTTTATGAGAAAAAAGGATACTCGGAGATCTCTCATTCCAGAATGAGGCGCTATGAGATTCTTATGGAGTTTGCCGGAGAACAGAAAGAGATCCCGCCGGAAGCACTTTCCGATGTAATGCTCCTCGATCTGTATCTTCGAGAGAATTTAAAGAGCAGGCCATCCTTTGCTTCAGACCAGAAGCCGTACGAGCGGCTGATCTGGGATTACCGGAAAGCAAAAAAAATCCCGAAAACCGCCCATATCGAGGTGTTCCGGGATGGAAAGAGGCTTCTTTTTGATTATACAGACAGGGATCCTTTGACCAACAATGCACAATTAACGGATATTACAGATGAGGTGAATAATAATTATGGGAATGTTTGATCCGAAAAAAAGGAAAGTGATCACAGCGATCATCGCAGTTATTCTGGTACTGGCAATGGTAGTTCCGACTGTGCTTTCGCTTATCATTTATTAAGGCGGCAGTTATGAAACTTGGAAAAAAGGCACTGGAGGCGCTTCAGGCAGAGATAGACGGGCGGCTTATGCCGGGAGATGAGCTGATCGTGGCAGGCCCTGTGGCTGCAGAAGGAACTGCATGGATCACAAAGAATTATCATGACAGACTGCGGGATGTTTTTGCAGAACGGTTTCTAGAGGATGTTGTGAAGCTTCCGGAGGTTTACGGAATAGGAACAGAAAAAGAGAATAATAAGATCTGGAAAATGGCGGAAAAATCCGGAGCCAGTGCCCGATATCTGATGGGAGAAGGTGGCTTTCTTGCTGCCCTCTGGAAAATAGCGGAGGCATCCGGGGTAGGTCTTAGCGCAGATCTTCGGAGTGTGCCCATCCGACAGGAAACCATAGAGATCTGTGAGGTCTTTGATGTGAATCCGTACAAGCTCTTTTCCAGCGGAAGTATTCTTCTGGGAATCCGTGGAGGCGATGCGTTTGTGCAGCAGCTGCGGCGAGAGGGGATCATGGCAGCAGTGATCGGACAGACCGATTCCGGAAATGACAGGCTTCTTTACAGCGGCGGAAATGCCAGATATCTGGAACGGCCGGCAGAAGATGAAATCAAAAAGCTTGGCTTTTTGATTTCATGAGCAAGCAGCGAAGCGGATTGCGAATGCATATTTTGTATATTTAATGTTATGTAGAAAAGAGGAAAATAATAAATGGGAGTTTTGAATATTGTGCTCCATGAGCCGGAAATTCCGGCAAATACAGGAAATATCGGCAGAACCTGTGTGGCAACAGGAACCAGGCTGCATCTGATCGAACCGCTTGGTTTCCGCCTGAATGAAAAGGCCATCAAGCGTGCAGGTATGGATTATTGGGAACAACTGGATGTGACCAGATATCTGGACTATGAGGATTTTCTCAAAAAGAATCCGGGAGCAAAGATTTATTACGCAACTACCAAGGCACCTCAGACTTATACAGATGTGCAGTATGAGGATGACTGTTTCATTATGTTTGGCAAGGAGAGTGCGGGAATCCCGGAGGATATTCTGGTGAACAATCAGGAAACCTGCGTGCGGATCCCGATGATCGGAGATATCCGTTCCCTGAATTTAAGCAATTCAGTTGCCATTGTGCTTTATGAGGCGCTGCGACAGCATAATTTTACGCATATGAATCTGGAAGGCCATCTGAGAAATTACGACTGGAAATAAGCCTGCAAAGAGTAAATAAAAACCTCTGATCTGGAAATACTGTAGGAGATATTGAGAGATATTTCTTTTACAGCCTTCCGGATCAGAGGTTTTTTGATGTTTTATTTTGTTTTTTCCAGTGTAAAGATAAATTCTGTTCCAACACCTACGGTGCTGATCACATTGATGTTCTGCTTATGAGCGTTGATGATCTCTTTTACAATGGCAAGGCCAAGTCCGGTACCCTTGCGGTCTTTTCCACGGGAGGCATCGATCTTATAGAAACGGTCCCAGATCCTGGAAAGACTTTCCTTTGGAATTCCGGTTCCATGGTCTTTGACTGAGACAAAAACCTTGCCATGGTTGACGGTGGTTTCTAGTGTGATGGAAGAATTGTCACTACTGAATTTTACTGCATTGTCCAATAAATTGTACAGTACCTGCTGAATCTGTTCCATATCTGCACGGACAAAAAGCTCTTTTCCCGCAAGGAGGAGCTCCAGACGGATGTTTCGTTCCGAACAGGTTCCTTCAAAGGTGGCGGCTGTGGTACGGATCGTTTCATTGATATCAAAACGCCGCATATGCATCATACGCTTTTTGACATCCAGTTCGTTTAAGGTAAGGAGACTTCGGGTAAGCTTCTCCAGACGGGTGGATTCAAAAGCAATGACCCTTAGATAACGGTCCTGCATTTCCGGTGGGATGGTACCGTCCAGCATGGCTTCCACATAGCCTTTGATGGAGGTCAGAGGTGATCGGAAATCATGGGACACATTGGAAATGAACTGCCGTTGATACTCTCCGTTTTTGTTCAGCTTGTCTGCCATGTAATTCAGGGAGTGGGAAAGATATCCCATCTCATCTTCAGAATCTACGGGGATCGTGTAGGAAAGATTTCCGTTGGCAAATTCCAGGGCACCCTTTAAGATTTCTTTCAGAGGTTTATGGACCCTGTAAAAATAGATCAGAAGAAAACTGAAAAACAGTGCATAGATCACAATAAAGATCAGTACCATAACCTCTACGATATTGCTGCGGCTTTCGTAGAGGTTTTTCATAGGATAGTGGATTACCAGATAACCGATCACCAGATCTGTATCTTTTATGGGAACAACTGTGCTTAACTGTGCGGTTTTTAATGTCCCGTAAAACGTACCGGAAGAATAGCAAGTATCTTCGTAATCTTCCGGCCGGAAGCTCCTGACGGTGATAGCACCGGAATCAGAGGACTGCTGGTTTGTGTTTATCAGAACGGTCCCATCTGTATCCATAACCCAGAAATCTGTATTTTGAAAGGCTGCTGCTGAGGAAAGAGCCAGGATGAGGGATTCGTTTTTGGGGCTTTTTACAGCCTGACGAAGTTCATTTTTGGAAACCAGCTGGCTGGCAGTGCGGTAAAGAGACTCTCCGGTAGAGCGCTCCAGCCTTTTTTCTACCAGGTAGGAGCCGCCGGAGGAAAGCAGCAGAAAGCAGATTCCGCCCAGCATAAAGTACAGGATCAGCAGTTTAGTATAAAGATGCAGTTTCATGAATCCTTTACCTCAAATTTGTAACCGATTCCCCAGACTGTGGAAAGAGCCCAGTTTGGGTTATCCTTGATCTTTTCACGGAGACGTTTGATGTGAACGTCTACGGTTCTGGTATCACCAATGTATTCATAGCCCCAGATGTGATCCAGAAGCTGTTCTCTTGTGAAAACCTGATTGGGAGAAGCTGCCAGGAAATAGAGAAGCTCCAACTCCTTTGGCGGCATATCAATCTGGTGTCCCATATAAGTTACAGAATAGTTGGTTAGGTTGATCACCAGATCCGGATAGGAAACACATTTTTCCTTTGGCGCGGCAGACGGAGATTTTACATGAAATCTGCGCAGTACCGCACGGACACGTGCCACCAGCTCTTTGGAGTCAAAAGGCTTGATGATGTAATCATCCGCTCCAAGCTCCAGTCCCAGGACTTTGTCAAAGGTTTCTCCCTTGGCGGAAAGCATAATGATCGGTACATCGGAGGTGTGACGGATCTCACGGCATACCTGGTATCCGTCAATGCCCGGAAGCATGAGATCCAGAAGGATCAGATCCGGGTGAAAAATATGGAACTGCTTCAGGGCTTCCTCGCCGTCATTTACGATCTTAGTCTCAAAGCATTCTTTTGTAAGATAGAGAGCAACCAGCTCTGCAATGTTGTTGTCATCGTCAACAATGAGGATTTTCTGTTTTGTAGCCATGGTTTCAGCTCCTTTTTTATTTCTTGAATTCTACAATGGTCACGCCGGCATCGCCTTCTCCGAATTCGCCGAGACGGAAGGAAGCTACGTGCTTCTGGCGCTTCAGGTAATTGTGGACACCTTTGCGGAGGGCACCGGTACCTTTTCCGTGAACGATACGGACGGATTTCATGTGTGCGATATAGGCGTCATCCAGATATTTATCCAGCTCTGCAACTGCCTCATCTACGGTTTTTCCAAGAAGATTGATCTCTGTGGAAATGCTGGCTGCCTTGGACATACGGATCTTTCCGGCACCGGTGCGTTGCATGGACGGAGTGGTGATCACCGGTTCGTCCACAAGCTCCAGATCGGAGATATGAACCTTGGAACGGATGATACCCATCTGCACAAAGAGATATCCTTTGGAATCCGGATGACTGGAAACTGTTCCCTTGAGATTCAAGCTGAGCACCTTTACGGTATCGCCAAGAGAAAGATCGGATGGTTTCAGCTGTTTTTTTGGCTTTTGCTTCTGCTGTTTGGAAGACATTCCGGTTTCGGCTTTTGACATACGTTTTTTCAGGTTCTGGCGCTCTTTTTCCACGGAAGCGGTATCTACGTGATCCTTCTGGAATTTATGGAAAAGCTTCATGGTCTGATCTGCGTATTCCTTGGTATCGCGGAGGATCGCATGTGCCTGTTCATTGGCTTCTCTGAGAATCCGCTCTTTACGTTCATCCAGCTTTTCTTCTTTTTCCTGAAGGGATTTTTTCAGATCTTCTACCTGTTCTTTATAACGGGCAATTTCAGCACGCTCGTTTTCGATGGTGACACGGCTCTGCTCCAGGGATGTCAGAACATCTTCAAAAGATTCATCCTGCTCGCTAATCTGTTCCTTTGCTTTGTCGATGATGAAATCCGGAAGCCCCAGCTTGGAAGAAATGGCAAATGCGTTACTTTTTCCCGGAACACCGATCAGAAGGCGGTAGGTCGGACGTAAGGTTTCTACATCGAATTCACAGCAGGCATTTTCCACACCTGGAGTGGAGAGGGCATAGATCTTCAGTTCGCTGTAATGGGTGGTTGCCATGGTACGGATACCCTGCTCGTGAAGATGTGACAGGATCGCAATGGCAAGAGCGGCACCCTCTGTAGGGTCAGTACCTGCACCAAGCTCATCGAAGAGGACCAGGGAATCCTGATCTGCGGATTTCAGGAAGGAAACCACGTTTGTCATATGAGAGGAGAAGGTACTTAAGGACTGTTCAATGCTCTGCTCATCTCCGATATCAGCATAAACCTCGCGGAAAAGTGCAAGTTCGGAACGATCGAGCGCCGGGATATGGAGACCTGACTGTCCCATCATGGTAAGAAGACCTACGGTTTTCAGAGAAACAGTTTTACCACCGGTGTTTGGTCCGGTGACAACCAGGAGGTCAAAATCATCCCCGAGACGGATGTCAATAGGAACGGCTTTTTTCTTATCGATCAGTGGATGACGGGCTTGGCGAAGCCGGATCCGGCCTTCTGTGTTGAAAATAGGTTCACTGGCGTTCATGTCCATGGCAAGTGCAGCACGGGCAAAAATAAAGTCCAGCTGCACCATGATGGAAAGATCTGCGTGAATAGCCTCCAGCTCAGCAGCTACCTGCTGGCTTAAGGATGCAAGGATCACTTCGATCTCTTTCTGCTCTTTCAGCTCCAGCTCGCGGATGTCGTTGTTTAGCTTGACAACAGCCATGGGCTCAATGAAAAGGGTGGAGCCAGTGGCGGACTGGTCGTGGATCATACCGGGAACCTGCCCTTTATATTCAGCTTTTACTGGGATACAGTAGCGACCGTCACGCATGGTGATAACGGAATCCTGAAGATAATTCCTAGCACTTCCTGCAACCAGAGAAGAAAGCTGGGTGTGTATCCGGTCGTTGGTGGCTTTGATGCTGCGGCGGATCTGACGAAGTGTACTGCTGGCATCGTCACTTATCTCATCCTCAGAAAGGATACAGCGGCGAATCTCTGTACTGAGGGGCGTCAGAGGCTCCAGTGACGCAAACATTCCATCAAGGGAATCAGTCATTCCGTCATCACGATCACTTCTGGAATAGGCCTTTACACGACCGGTATTCTCGAGAAGACTGCAGACAGAAAGCAGCTCCGGTGCATTCAGAGCGCTTCCCACAGTAAGACGTTTTAATGTGCCGCGGATGTCCTTGACGCTGCCGAAGGAAATGCCGCCTTTTTTGAACAGGCGTGCAAGGGCATCGTGTGTCTGCAGCTGCATGGACCGGATTTCCTCAATGTCTGTGGAAGGGGTAAGCTTTCGACAGAGATCTTTTCCCATGGGGGAGGATGCCTTGTCTGTGAGCAGATCTATGATTTTATAGTATTCAAGTGCTTTGTATGCTTTTTTGTTCATTGTTGCTATAGTTACTCCTTTTTGTTACTTCTGTTGATTCTGTGCTTTTCTGCGTAACACAGGATATGCAAAAAAACACTTCGTTTCCTATTTTACATGATTTCCATAGCAAAGGAAAGTAAAATGTGTTATGATACTGAATAAAGCCCGGAAGTAAGTGGAAATTGTGCAGAAATGCCAGAAAGCCCGGACCGGGATGCGGCCAAAGATCATAAAGAAAGTCTGGCTATGAATGCAAAGTGTGAAGCGGATGTGTTCGTGAGTATGTCTGCTTTGAAAGTAAAAAGAACAGAAAGGCAAGAATTTTATGCGTTTTTTAAATGAATTACATGAGGGAGACAGAGTAAACGGGATCTATCTCTGCAAACAGAAACAGGCAGCTACAACGAAGAATGGCAAGCCCTATGAGAATCTGATCCTTCAGGATAAAACAGGTGTGATCGATGGTAAGATCTGGGATCCCAATTCTCTGGGAATTGATGAGTTTGATGCGTTGGATTACATTGAGATCATGGGAGATGTGACAAGCTTTGCAGGCGCCATGCAGCTGAATATCAAGAGAGCACGCAAGGCAGGAGAAGGGGAGTATGATCCGGCAGATTATCTTCCTACCAGTGAGAACAGTGTGGATGATATGCAGAGCCAGCTGCGAGAGCTTATCAACAGTGTGAAGAATCCCTATCTTTCCCAGCTTCTGAAGAAGCTTTTTGTAGAAGATCAGGAATTTATGAAGATATTTGAGGGACATTCTGCAGCCAAGACCGTACATCACGGCTTTATCGGCGGACTGATGGAACACACTCTTGGAGTGACACGTCTCTGTGATTACATGGCAAATGCATATCCGGTTTTAAACCGTGATCTTCTGATCACAACCGCACTTCTTCATGATGTGGGCAAAACGAAGGAGCTTTCTGCTTTTCCGATGAATGATTATACAGATGAGGGACAGCTTCTGGGACATATTGTGATCGGGGCACAGATGGTACATGATCTTGCAAAAGAGATCCCGGATTTTCCGGAGAAGCTTGAAAATCAGGTGATCCACTGTATTCTTGCACATCATGGTGAGCTGGAGTACGGTTCTCCCAAGAAACCGGCACTTGCGGAGGCAGTTGCCCTGAATCTGGCAGACAATACAGATGCAAGGATGGAGACACTGACAGAAATTTTCCACGCAGACAAAGGCAAAAAAGAATGGCTTGGTTTCAACCGGCTTTTTGAGTCCAATTTAAGAAGAACAGGAGATATTTAATACATGGAATTCCGTAAAAACGATATACTCACTTTAGATATAGAGGATTGCGGAGTTGACGGTGAAGGTATCGGGAAAGCCGATGGCTTCACCGTTTTTGTGAAAGACGCCGTGATCGGAGACCGGATCAAAGCCAAGATCATCAAGGCAAAAAAGAACTATGGCTATGGCCGCCTGATGGAGGTGATCACGCCGTCTCCATACCGTGTGAAGCCTGCCTGCTCCATTGCCCGCCAGTGCGGAGGATGCCAGCTTCAGGCATTATCCTACGAGCAGCAGCTGAAATTTAAAGAGAAAAAGGTTCGTGGACATCTGGAAAGAATCGGAGGTTTTCAGAATCTTGATATGGAACCGATCATGGGGATGGAAGACCCCTATCATTATCGAAACAAGGCACAGTTTCCGGTAGGAAAAAATAAAGACGGAAAGATCATCACAGGCTTTTATGCAGGAAGAACCCACTCCATCATTGATAACCGGGAATGTATTCTGGGAGTGAAACAGAATAAAGAGGTTTTGGACCGTGTGATCGGACACATGGAAAAATATCATGTACAGCCTTACGATGAGACTACGGGAAAAGGTCTTGTACGTCATATTATGATTCGTTATGGCTTCCATACAGATGAGATGATGGTCTGTCTGATCTTAAACGGAGATAAGATCCCTGCAGAAAAGGCTCTGGTGGAATCACTCTGTGAAATTCCGGAAATGACCAGCATTACCATCAATGTTAATAAAAAACGGAATAATGTGATCCTGGGTGATCAGCTTCGTCTCCTTTGGGGACAGTCCTATATAACGGACAGCATCGGAGATATTTCCTATCAGATTTCTCCCCTGTCCTTTTTCCAGATCAATCCCATCCAGACCGAAAAACTGTATGGAAAGGCTCTGGAATATGCCGGCCTTACGGGAAATGAAACTGTATGGGATCTGTACTGCGGGATCGGAACTATCTCCCTGTTCCTGGCCCAGAAAGCAAAATTCGTCCGCGGTGTGGAGATCGTACCACAGGCCATTGACAATGCAAGAGAGAATGCGAAGCTCAATGGCATTGAGAATGTAGAGTTTTTTGTCGGAAAAGCAGAGGAAGTGCTACCGAGAGAGTATGAGAAGAATGGCGTTTATGCAGACGTTATCGTGGTAGACCCGCCACGGAAGGGCTGTGATGAGGTGCTTCTGGATACAATCCTTAAAATGAAGCCGGAGAGGGTTGTGTATGTGAGCTGTGACAGTGCGACACTGGCGAGGGATCTGAAGGTGCTGTGTGCGGAGGATTATGAACTGATGCGGGTTTCTACTACTGATATGTTTCCGCAGGGAGTCCACATTGAGACGGTCTGTTTGCTGTCAAAGAAAGATAAATAAGTGCTGAAAAGTGGCGTATTTCCGGGCTTTTTGCGAGGTGAGCATCATCAGAGGAGCCTTGTGAAAAGCTTGGTTTTCTTGTATGGAAACATATCTACTGAAAAAACGGTCAAAGGGTTTAGGCTGTGGAGTAGATGTCGTGGGTTGTGGCACTAGGATAGATGTTATCAAAGGTGCAAACTCAATTTGAGTGAGTGATTTAGATGTTGTCTAATCCGGCAACTCGACTGTTGGCAATATAGCAGGCAGTGGATTAGATGTTATGGAAGGAGGTACACCAATGGGGGATTCTGTATGGATTTGGCCTTCAGCGGATATGGATTTTTGGAAAATCAATAATGAAGAGACATCCGTAATTATTAAGTGGAGTAGAAATTGTTTTGAAGATTATAAGGCGCTCTCATACCATTTCTATGAGTGTGGATATAAAACATTTGCAGATGTGATTGAAAGTGGGCACGATAATGTTAAATCGGATATGTGGTTTCTAACAGGTATATTTTTGTTACGTCATAGTCTTGAACTTGGCTTGAAATCTTTACTATGTCGAGTATTACCTCGAAAGAGAGATATTCAAGATTCTTTCGAAGACTGCTGTCATGATGTATCTATGTTGTTAAAAAAATACATAGATACAGGTAGAGAAAGCTTTTTGACTAATGAAGAGACAGAATGGTTGACCACTTATTTAGATTCGTTGGAGGAAGTCGATAAAAAATCGGATATGTTCAGATTTCCATTTGAAGATGACTTTCTTTCAAAATACAGAGATAAGTTTTTGGACAATGTGGATGTTGCCAATAATTTGTTACAAGCATTTGCGTTAGTAAAGAAATGTATTGAGAAAGGAATTGTTTTTGAAGAGGATGAATTTGACCACAACTTAAAACCTGAATTCTTTGTTTTTGCTTCACATGGATTTGGAAATTGCTATTTGTGGCAAAGAATTTCAGATGAAGGCTTCCACGTCAAGGTCACTGGATATACCGAAGTGATTGATTATATCTATAAAAATCATCAGATATCAAACAAAGTTAAATTATATCCGCTTATTTTTATGTTCCGAAATACTATAGAGTTATGTTTGAAGAGATTATTTTATAGTAGGGTAGAGGATGGTGTACCGTTAAAAGTATTCAACTCGAAACGAAAAAGCCATTATATAAAAAAAGATTTATGGAAAAATGTAAAATCGGTAATTGTTAAATATGCGAATGATTCTGGTGAAGATTTGGCAATTGTAGATATCGTTGAGAAGCTACTCGATGAAATAAATTCATTAGATAAAAACGGAGATAATTTCCGATATCCTACATCATACAGTTTGGAGTATCGAATTGATAACAAAAAAATGGATTTGAGTAATGTGTATGTGTATCTAAAAGCAATAATAAACTTTCTTGAAGGGTGCGATTCTATGCTTGATGCAATTGCAGATTATGAAAGTGAAATGAAGGCAGAATACGAATCCGAAATGATGGCAAATATGGATTGGTATTAGAATCTTTGATATTCGCGAAAATTACAAAGCCTATTATAGAAACAATAGGAGGGTTAAAATAAATGGAATACATAGGAATATCGCCATTGTTCCAATCAGTGATATCCTTGCTGGATTTTATCTCCCGGACGTCAAAGCGCTTCTTGATTCGCTGTAGGTCGTGCTTGAACCAGTAAGCTACCAGGAGTGGTTTGCCATTGGCGGCTTCGATAAGATCCTCTAAGGCATCCAGCTTCCGATCATGGAACTCGATGATATTGCCGTCATCATCATAAATGGCACCGTTGGCCAGCTGGGAGAGTTTACCGGTAAGAGAAGCCGCATTAGCAGCCGTGATTTCTCCTTCCGGGAGCTCCAATATAAAGTCTGCCTTCAGATCCTCGTAGCGTTTTTCTTCCTCCTCGGATAGTTGCACTTCGTATTGTGATGTAATCAGCTCCGGCATCTGCAGGTGATCAGTGGATTTCATGGAAATCGTGATATCCGATATTCTCCGGTAGATGGCATCCTCCGCATAAGCCATGGGCTTGTAAGAGTAGATGATCTCGCCGTTTCGCTTGTCCGGGATAAAGTAGTTGTTGCGGTAGTGGGTGATGAAGCGTCCTAAACGTTCTCCAAAATCCAGAAGCTTGAATTCGGCCCACAGATCCATAAGACCATTGGAAGAAGGTGTGCCGGTAAGACCGATGATTCGTTTAACTTTAGGTCTGACCTTCATCAGAGATTGAAATCGCTTCGACTTGTGATTCTTGAAGAAGGAAAGCTCATCAATGACGACCATATCGTAATCAAAATCAAAGCCACTGGAATCTATCAGCCAGCCAAGGTCCTCACGGTTAATGATGGTGATGTCGGCTCCGGTCAAAAGTGCAGCGCATCGTTCCTTCGGTGTCCCCACGCAGACAGCGTAGGTCAGATGCTGTAGGTGCTCCCATTTTGCAATTTCCGCAGGCCAGGTATCATGGGCTACCCTTAAAGGCGCGACCACTAGGATGCGGTGTGCCTCGAAGCTGTCAAACAGCAGGTCTGCGATGGCAGTCAGGGAAATGATCGTCTTGCGATTTCTGAAAGAGATCTTCAGGATTACCTTGGAAAGTATCAGGACTTAAGAGATGAATGGAAGCAAAAAAAAGAAAATGGCGAGAGCACTGATATTATCGATGATATTGTTTTTGAAGTTGAGCTTATTAAGCAGATCGAGATCAATATCGACTATATTCTGATGCTTGTAAAAAAATATCATGACACTCACTGCGAAGATAAGGAAGTGCTGATAACAATCCATAAAGCAATTGATGCCAGCCCAGAGCTTCGTAGTAAAAAACAACTGATTGAAAACTTTATTGCAGGGATCAATGATGTCGATGATGTAATGACCGAATGGAACGGCTATGTTGCTGAACAGCGTGAAGCAGATTTGGAAGCTATCATTAAAGATGAAAAGCTCAAGCCGGAAGAAACCCGTAAGTTCTTAGAGAATTCTTTCCGAGAGGGAGAAGTTAAAACTGTCGGCACAGATATTGATACAATTATGCCACCGGTCAGCCGCTTTGGGGGTGGTAATCGTGCAAAAAAGAAGCAGACGGTTATTGATAAGCTAAAAACTTTCTTTGAAAAATATTTTGGAGTTGGCGGTCCGGTAAAGTTCATAAATACAGAGGATGGGAATCAGTCAGACATATAGAGTGTTGTATTCGACAGGAGGTGTGACGTAGATGCAATATGATTGGATAGATTTTTACACAGAGTTTGCAACGAAACTCATGCCTTTCAAAGCTGACAGAAAGGCACTAATTCAGAAACTATATGCGGTGTATAACATGGCAGGAATGAGCGTTCCTAAGCTTGAAAGTGGCGATGAGATTATTGACATCGACCCATTTACTATCTTTGGAACCTTTAATAAGGGAATAACAAATGCTAATAGAATTGCTATTCTTAATGGGATAGCATCAGAGTTTGGGATTGCTACAAATGTTCCGAGCAATTTTGATGGAATTCCGGTTCTCAATAATCTGAAAGCAACATTCTATGGATTTAAAGATGATAGAAAAGCAGGTGATATTGATAATCTGTGGAGATTGTTTGAAACTGCTCTTGTACTTGCCGATAATGACACAGCAGATAACCGCCGGAAATTTTCTGACGTTTATGATATGGTACATGATCAGCTTTGCATTCGCTGGAATATTACGATGGGCCTGTATTGGATTCGTCCTTATTCATTTATCAACCTGGATTCCAGAAATCGCTGGTTTATAGCTAATGCTCAGAATATGCCGGGTGAATTTGTTGTGGCCGCTGAGAAGAAGTTGAAGAAAGTTCCATATGCAGCAGATTATCTTGAAATAAAGGATCTGTGTAAAAAAGTTCTGGATGCGGGTCAATATGATTACAAGAGCTTCCCGGATTTATCCTATACAGCATGGATTGTCTCTGAGAAAGTAAATCAAGAGAAGTCTGTTGAAAAAGGCAAAAAGACTTCCAAAGCAGAATTTCTCAAATGGTTTATGCCATTATTACAGGCGCTGCGTGATCTGGGAGGATCTGCGACACCAGCAGAGGCAAGAAAGAAAATCATAGAAAACGAGCACTTGTCGGACGAGGTAGTAAATGAAACCAGAGGCAAAACACAAGTTAACAAATTTGAAAATGAAGTTGCTTTTGCAAGAAATTATCTCGTCGGAGCGGGCTATATCGATAAGAGCGTTAGAGGCGTGTGGACACTTACCGAGGCAGGAAAGACAGTGGAATTAACAGCGGAGATGGCATCAGATATTTTCAAAAAAGGCGTCTCTGATGCAAAGAGCAATAAAACGAATGATAGCGATGCTCTTGCAGACAACGATATCGATACCGTTCGTTATTGGCTCTATGCTCCGGGGCAAGGTGCTGATAAATGGGAAGAGTGCTATAAGAATGGCTATATGCTGTTGGGCTGGGGAGAAATTGGAGATCTTGGAGTATTCAGCTCTAAAGATGAAATGAAACAGCAGATGAAGCAGGAATATGGCGATAGTAGCTCTTATAAGAATTCAGCTCATGCTACATGGCAGTTCGTCCATGATATAAGGGTTGGTGATGTTGTATTTGTGAAGAAAGGCAACAATGGCATTCTTGGTAAAGGAATCGTTGAGTCTGACTACGAATACGATGCTGATCGTGCAGATGAGTATTCAAATGTCAGAAAAGTTAACTGGACCAATAAGGGTAATTGGACAATTAACCATCAGGCACCGCAGAAAACTTTGACTGATATTACTCCATATAGTGATTTTGTGCAGGAAATCAAAGACTTATTTGAAGACGATGATATAGTTGACGACGAGCAGGAAGTTACCTATCCAGAGTACACAGCGGAGAATTTCCTAGATGATGTCTATATGTCTGAAGAAGACTATTCCAGATTAGTTGGCTTGCTTAGAAATAAGAAAAACATTATTTTGCAGGGCGCTCCAGGGGTGGGAAAAACTTATGCTGCTAAGCGCTTGGCATATTCCATGATGGGTGTAAAAGATGTAGAGCGTGTGATGATGGTGCAGTTCCATCAGAGTTATTCCTATGAAGATTTCATTATGGGTTTTCGTCCATCTGCTACAGGATTTGAACTGAAGAAAGGTGCATTCTATAACTTCTGTAAGAAGGCTGAGATAGACAGTGATAACGAGTATTTCTTTATTATAGATGAAATCAATCGTGGAAATCTGAGTAAGATTTTCGGTGAGCTGTTTATGCTGATTGAAAATGATAAACGAGGAAATGCGCTGCAGCTTCTGTATTCGGATGAAAAGTTTGCAGTTCCGAAGAATGTCTATATTATTGGTATGATGAATACTGCAGACAGAAGTCTTGCTATGCTGGATTATGCACTTCGTAGAAGGTTTGCTTTCTTTGATATCAAGCCAGGTTTTGAGACTCCGGGGTTCCGTGAGTATCGTATGGCATTAGATAATGAGAAGTTCAACAAACTGATCAGTTGCGTCGAGAGTTTAAATAGAGAGATTTCTGTCGACGAATCTCTGGGCGAAGGGTTCTGCATTGGTCACAGCTACTTCTGCAATTTACAGCCTGATACAATTGACGATAGTTGGCTTTATGGTGTTGTAGAATATGAGTTGATACCTTTGTTGAAAGAATATTGGTTTGATGAACCTGTGAAGGTGAAAGATTGGAGCGAAAATCTAAGGAGTACGATTAAGTGATACCGATTCAAAACATCTATTATATGCTGTCCTATGCATTTCAAATATTGAATGAGCAAGGTTATAAGAATATAGCCACAGAACAATTTAATAATACTGCTGAGCTGATGGCGGCTATCTTGGAAAAAGGTATCGCAATTCAGCTAAAGCGAGGACTGGGTAAAGAATATATTCCGCAGACGGAGGCGCTCTCTTCTCTGCGAGGAAAGATTGATATTGCAGAGTCCATCAAGACACAGTCAATGCTACGGAAACAGCTAATCTGTACATATGATGAGTTTTCGGTTAACAGTATCATGAATCGGATCATCAAATCTACAATTGAGATCCTCCTGCGCTCGAATATATCGAAACAGCGAAAGAAAAATCTTAGAAAATTAATGCTGTATTTCAGTGAGGTGGATTTTATTGATTTGTATACGGTAAATTGGAATGTTCAGTACAATCGAAACAATCAGACCTATCGTATGCTGATCTCGATATGTTATTTAGTAGTAAAGGGTCTGTTGCAGACTCAATCAGATGGAAGCACCAAACTGATGGATTTTCTGGATGAGCAGCGTATGTGTCGATTGTATGAAAAGTTCATTCTGGAATACTACAGGAGAGAGTTTAAAAATCAGATTACGGCAAATGCATCACGGATTCCGTGGCAATTGGACAACGACGAGAATTCTATGCTGCCAGTGATGCAAAGTGATATTATGCTCCAGCGTGATGATAGAGTTCTTATCATTGATGCAAAGTACTATGAGCATAGTATGCAGGTACAGTTTAACAAGCATACACTTCACTCGGCTAACCTTTATCAGATTTTTACTTATGTGAAGAATAAGGAATACGAATTGAGAGAGAAGGACCATACGGTTTCAGGAATGCTTTTGTATGCGAAGACTGATGAAGAAATATATCCGAATAATGTATATCAGATGAGTGGTAACCAGATCACAGTCAGGACTCTGGATTTGAATTTACCATTTATAGAAATAGCAGAGCAGCTAGATACAATAGCAAAATTGCATTTCAGTTTATAAAGGAGGCATCCTATTTGAAAAAGAAAAAAGACGAAATAACTATCCGTTCCAGTGCAGCAGAATACTTAACCTATGTTGCCTCTGTGGGTGATCAGCAGGACAGCATTGAGATGCGCTACGAGGATGAGAATATATGGCTGACACAGAAGATGACGGCCACATTGTATGGCGTGGATGTTCGTACAATCAATGAGCATATTAAAAAGATTTATTCTGACTCAGAGCTTGAGGAAGATTCAACTATCCGGAATTTCCGGATAGTTCAAACCGAAGGTTCACGTCAGGTGACTCGTGATACAAAGCATTATAATCTTCAAATGATTATTGCGGTTGGATTCAAAGTGAATAATGAGCGAGCGGTGCAGTTTCGCAAGTGGGCCAATGGCATTGTGAAGGACTACACCATCAAAGGCTGGGTCATGGACGATGAGCGTCTGAAAAATGGTGGATCTGTGCTCACAGTGGAATACTTCGACCGTTTGCTTGAGCAGATTCGTGAAATCCGTCTTTCTGAACGTAGATTTTACCAGAAGATAACGGATATCTATGCTACAGCTCTTGATTATGACCGAACAGCGAAAACAACAAAGCAGTTCTTTGCAAAAGTGCAGAACAAGATGCACTATGCAGTTCACGGACATACAGCAGCGGAGTTGATTTATGAGAGGGCCGATGCTGATAAGCCACATATGGGATTAACCACTTGGGCAGCAGCACCGGAAGGCAAGATTGTAAAAAGTGATGTGAGCGTTGCGAAGAATTATCTTTCGGAGAAGGAAATGCGGTCACTGGAGCGTATTGTATCCGCTTATCTGGATTTGGCAGAGGATCGTGCGGAACGTCACATTCCGATGACGATGGAGGATTGGGCAAAGCGTTTGGATTTATTCTTGATGGCCGACGACAGAGAGGTTCTTCAGGATGCAGGCAAAATCACTGCTGAGATTGCTAAGGCAAAAGCTGAAACTGAATTTGAAAAATATCGTATTATTCAGGATAGACTGTTTATGTCTGACTTTGATAAGTACATGCTGGAACTGGAAGAGAATGTGAAGAAGTAGCAGCATCGCCATTAAAATTTTCAGCTTGCCAAGGTCGAGTGCATGGGAGGTGGGGCATCAGTCAGGGCTAAAAATAGCCGTTGACCTGTTCTATGTACGAAGAACAGACAAGGTGGAGACGATGGCGGTTCTCTGTTAAATTTGACTTTTATGTTGGAATCACTATAATAGTAGAAACGAATAAAAAAGTTGAATTTTTTCCGTGGACGGGCGAGGTTCAGACTGTGATATGGATAACGAAATGTATCAATACTTTTTGGCTACAGAATATGTTGATATGTTTCCGCAAACAAACGGAGATATTTTGCTACAGTCTATATTAGTCTGGACCGGTTCCCGAAAACTGACATCAATCTGGACGTATCGTGCCACGTTGAGATGTTCTGCTTAATGTCTAGGAAAGAGAAATAAATAGCGAAAAGTAGCGTATTTACGGGCTTTTTTGAGATTAGGCAATAGCTCAGGAGAGTCCGTATTGCTTATATTGGAACATATCTACTGTAAAAACGGTCAGAGGGTTTAGGCAGTGGATTAGATGTCGTGGGTTGTGGCATTAGGATAGATGTTATCTAGGGTGCAAACTCAATTTGAGTGAGTGATTTAGATATTGTCTAATCCGTCAACTCGACTGTTGGCAATATAGCAGGCAGTGGATTAGATGTTAAGGAAGGAGGAGTTTTCATGGAAGATATTTTTACAGGTGATATTTTTGAAAAAATTGAACCGCCGCACGGTGTATCTTTCAAGATTGTGGGGACTGCATTACTTACAAATCAAGATATTTATTTTGTAGCTAAGTGGCATGAGATTTTTGAACGCTATACTACAGCTAGACTTTTTGTAAGAAAAGCTTTAGAGGATAACTGGGAGTACTGGTTTAATAGGGTCGATGACGAGAAGGTTCAGCATGCAATTGAAAATAAATTCAAGGCTGAATTATATGAAACAGCCTTATTAAGCTATAACATTTTGGTTGACCTTACATGGGCATGGACTTATGTTTCTGCAGAATATCTTTTATACACATTTGACGAAGAAGGAAATGTTACAAATGCGAAAGATGTATGTGGAATGCATCCAATTGAAGAAGCATATGAATTACTTCGAAAAACTGAAAACGGTGTATCTACTCCACATGCTGAAGGGAATCCATTCCATTATTTAAAGGTAATGAGACCGGAATTTTCCGATGCTGTAGATACTATAGTTGAATTTTGGAAAGTGTTCTCAAATAGCCCAATTAGAAATCTCTATAATTTTGTGAAGCATAAAGGAAAACCATTGTATGAGGAGGTTGAAAAACCACGCGGTGGAAAAGTTATGTCAATTCTTATTGGAAATGAGGAATATCCTTCTGATATTAGAGATGTCCAAAAAATGATAAGCGTGGAGGAAGGATTAAAAGAATTAATAGACTTCGACAACAATTTATTGTTTCCATATGTTGAGAAGCTGCTTAGTCAATTAAAAGTCGCAGTTGACCCTTCACCTATGGCATTTTTATGATTTTATGTGGTGATAAGTAAGAAAATTGAATGCTTTAATTCGCGAAAATTACAAAGCCTATTATAGAAATAATAGGAGGTTCAAAACATATGGAATACATAGGAATAGGTATTGTCATAGCTGTAGCAATAGTAGCAGGCATTATCATTTATACAAAATTTACGAAGTGTGAAGATATTCCATCAGGCGATTTGGTATCAGTGCCATCAACAGTCACCAGTGGGAAAGATGAGCTTGCTGAGATTCATCAGGAAAATGAACTCATTATTCAGATGGAGATGCTTCCAGCCGAAGCTATAGATGATGAAACTAAGCTGGTAGAAATTACAGATAGCAAAGTTCTGGCTCATGTTAATAATCTGGTTCCGGGATTAGCTCAGGCCGGGAATGCAGTCAATAATGCTGCGCAGGCTGTTCAAGCAGCGAATGGCGAAGTGTTATATCGTGCGGTTATTCCTGCTGGCGCCAAACTGACAAATTCTAAAGCAATGGAGGGTGCTGTTCGCGGTATCTATCATGGTGCTGATGGAATTAAAGGTCATGCCAATCTTGTGGCTGTAGAAGCACAAAAAGGAACTGCGGTTGTTGCAAATACTGCAGCAGCGGCAATGGGTGTTGCGTCAATGGTTGTTGGTCAGTATTACATGACTCAGATAAATGCTGAGCTGGGTGAAATCAGTAATGGCATTTCTCAGATACAGGATTTTCAGGATAATGAGTATCGCAGTAGAGTGTTTTCACTCGTGGCTCATGTAAAGAAGATTGCTGATTTCCAAACTGAAATATTAGAAAATGATGAATTGCGTCTTTCGAAGATTGCGCAGCTTGATAGTTTAGAAGAAGAATGTACACAGCTTCTTGGACAAGCCAATCTTACACTCGCAGGTTTCGCAAAGAAGACTGGTCTGGATTATGAATCCTACGAGAAGGCATTAGGTAATGCACAGAACTGGTTTATGTATCAGAAGTCATTATTAGATGTACTTTACAAGATATCAGATTTGAGATATACATTGCACTTGGGTGCTGTATCAAGAGAACAGTGCGTGGCGTTATTGCCAACCTACACAAAGCAAGTAAGCAATACGCAAGAAAGACTTACAGCATGGCATGATGGAACGACTCAGCGCCTAGGCATCGAAACTGACGAAATTCGCAGAAAAAGAGCTGGATTTGATAGCGTGATTCATTTCATACCCGGACTGTTTAATGATGATTTTAATTTCCGTTCAATAGAAAAGAAAACAGCAAAAATGATTACTGCGCAGGCATCTGGCCATGAATCATTACATGTTGTGGATACATCAGAGCTATATGCAGAAGATGTTCAACTAATTTCAAAAGATGGAAAGATTTATTATCTTCCTGAAAGAAAAGACAACTAATAAAAATAACCCTCTCAACCATCATGGCTGGGAGGGTTTCGTGCGTTTATGATTATCTTTCTACGTCGACCTTAAGCCCGGATTTTAATTCAACGGTGCAATGGTCGTCCCATATTGTGATTTGCTTAAGCCAGCGGTTTACAAGGGCTTCATCGAATACTGTAAGGTCGGAAGGTTGGTCTTTGATGAAATCCTGCAATTCTGTGATTCGCTGTAGCTGTTCATCACGTTGTACCGTATCCATTGAAGCTTGCTAGCGCTTTTCTCTGAGTGCAAAAATCTGGTCGGCAATCTCATCGTAGGCTTCTTTGTTGTTGGCTTTTTTAACAAGCCCCTGCTGAAGTTCCATAAGCTTCTCATGGAAAACACAGCTCAGTGGGCTTCAAAGTAACAATGATAAACTAAAATTCTTAAGATTATTACAGCTTGAAACTGAGCAGAAGGGTTTACAAGAAATAGAAAATGAGGTTTTAGGTCACTTATCTACCGCATTTAGGATTACTTTGGATGATGCGGACAAATTATTAGGAAAACTTGATCACGCATTAAGAAAGTGGACAACATCTGTGAGAAATACTTCTCGAATTTATGTGGAAGATGTATATGAAGCATTATCTATAGATGATTATATTTCTCCGTATAATCATGAACTAATGCCTGCTGAGCCATTTTTTGATAGCCGCAAGGATTTTGTAGAAGAGATTGAAAAAGAATTATTGTTTGGAAATGAAAAAGTTCTTTTCCTTTCAGGGATACCGGGAACCGGAAAAACAAATATAGTCAGTAAGCTATGCAATAAGAGAGACAGTATTATAAAAATTAAGTATTATGCTTATGAACCTATTCAGCTAGATAAAGAATACTTGCCGATAGATGTTTCGGAAAGGGTAAAAAAGGAACATTTCTGGAATGAGATGTTTAGCCAATTAAAACAGTGCTTAAAAGGTTCTTTACATAAATACAATGTGCCATTACAAAATTGCTTTATGTCGTTGGAAGAGATGAAAAAGCAGTTTTTTGAAATAGCGTCCGCGTATGCAAGAGATACTGGATGCACATTTGTTATTGCAATAGACGGAATAGATCATGCAGCACATGCAGGAATTGTTTCAGAAACATTTTTGGCTACATTACCTAGACCAGAATATATTCCGGACAATATAAAATTGTTGATATCCGGACAACCTCAAGAGTTTTATCTGAATTATCCATTATGGTTAAAGAGAAAAAATGATAGTGTAAGGAAAACTTCATTGATGATGAGGAGGATGAGCTTGAGAACGATTACGAAGAAGATTACGACGATGAGGAAGAGGAAGAAGCTGATTCGGATGAAGAATTTATGAAAAACACAGATGCTGAGGAAACAGATACAGAGAATGAGGAGGAATAAAAGATGCAGTTAGTGATCGCAGAGAAGCCGAGCGTGGCACAGAGCATTGCAGGTGTGCTTGGCGCAACAGAACGTAAGGACGGATACATGGAGGGCAATGATTATATTGTGTCATGGTGTGTGGGACATCTGATCGAACTTGCACAGCCGGAAAGCTATGATGAAGCCTTGCAGAAATGGACATACGAGAGCCTTCCGATCATCCCGGATACATGGCAGCATGAGGTTAAGAGTGATACAAAAGCGCAGTATAAGGTGTTGTATCAGCTCATGCACGATAACAGGGTGGACTCCGTAGTGTGTGCCACCGATGCCGGACGTGAGGGGGAACTGATCTTCCGCCTGACCTATAACATGGCAGGCTGTGACAAGCCGATGCAGCGTTTATGGATTTCTTCTATGGAGGAAAGTGGCATTAAAGAAGGATTTTCAAATCTCAGACCGGGAAGTGAATATGACCACCTGTATGAATCCGCACTGTGCAGGCAGGAAGCAGACTGGCTTGTCGGTATCAACGGCACAAGGCTTTTAACCGTATTATATGGCGGAAAGGCATTGAAGGTGGGGAGGGTGCAGATACCCACCCTTGCCATGCTGGTAGAGCGTGAAACAAAGATTATGAATTTCAAGAAAGAAGCCTACTATGTGGCTCATATCCTGGGCAACGGTCTGGATGCAGCATCGGAGTATATCCGTGACAAAGCAGAAGCGGAAAAAATCGCAGGAGCCTGTGCAAACGGACAGGCTCTTATGACCGCCGTGGTTAAGGAAGAAAAGTGGATTGCACCGCCCAAGCTCTATGACCTTACCACGTTACAGAGGGACGCCAATCGCTTATTTGGTTTTACTGCAAAGCAGACTTTGGAATATACGCAGAGCCTTTATGAGAAAAAGCTGGTGACATATCCGAGAACGGACAGCCAGTACCTTTCCGATGACATGGAGGGGACAGCGAGAAATGTGATCGAAGCGATTTTCAATTCGCTGTTGTTTGAGCAGAATATCATGTTCAACCCGGATGTGAAAAAGGTTCTGAACAGCAAGAAAGTAACAGACCACCACGCCATTATCCCGACAATGGAAATCATAAAACAGGACTTAAAGGTGATACCGGAGAGTGAAATGAAGATACTTTCCCTTTGCGCCAACCGCCTGCTCTGCGCAACTGCCGAGAAACATATTTACAATTCCACCAAAGCAGAACTTACCTGTAATGGCATAGTTTTCAAGGTTTCCGGGAAAGAAATCTGGAAAAATGGATGGAAGGATTTCGAGGACTTTTTCAAAAGTTCCTATAAGACCACGGAAGATAAGAAAGATTCCGATGATACAAAGAAACTGCCGGAACTTACCGAGGGCATGACAATAACGGTTGAAGATATCAGAGTATCGGAACATTTCACACAGCCACCAAAACACTTTACAGATGTGATATTTTGTGAGCGTAAGGAGTGGATAGGAATTGAAGAAAGGAGTTCAGCATGAAAAGAAAAAAAGATAAAAGCAATGGCATTACTGCTTTGTATGAAAGACTGTCTCGTGATGATGATAATGCTGGAGAGAGTAACAGTATAGTTCATCAAAAGCAAATGCTTGAAGATTATGCTATGAAACATGGTTTTACGAATCTTGTTCATTTTACCGATGATGGTTGGAGTGGAGCGACCTTTGACAGACCTTCATGGAACAGACTTGTTGAAGGTGTTAAAAACGGAGAAATCACTGCCTGTATCTGCAAGGATATGTCCAGAATTGGCAGAGATCATCTGCAAGTAGGTTTTTTCACTGACATTCTGTTTAGAGAAAAGGAAGTTCGATTTATAGCAATCAATAATGGTATTGACAGTGACCGTCAAGAAACCAGTGAGTTTGCCCCTTTTCTGAATATCATGAATGAGTGGTTTGTCAGGGACACAAGTAAGAAAATTAAAGCTGTACTGAAATCCAGAGGTTCTTCCGGCAACGCTCATACAAGTAATATCCCACCATACGGCTATTTGAAAGACCCCGAAAACCCCGACCATTGGATTATTGATGAAGAAGCTGCTGAAGTAGTCCGCAGAATTTATCGCATGACTATTGAGGGAAAAGGACCTTATCAGATAGCAAGAGAACTTTCAGAAGAAAAAATAGAAAGACCGTCTTATTATCTTGGAAAAAAGGGACTTGGAAATCATGCAAGCAACTATGACAAAGAAAATCCGTATATGTGGCGAGGAAATCAGGTTACTACTCTGATTGCCAGACCAGAGTATATTGGAAAGACTGTCAACTTCAGGACATTCAAAAATTCCTATAAGGACAAAAAGACGAAAAGGGCAGATAAGGAAGATTGGGTGGTTTTTGATGATACACAAGAGCCTATTGTCGATGAAGAAACATGGCTGCTTGCTCAAAAGTTAAGACAGAATGTAAGAAAAGCAGATCCTATGGGTGAGCCTAATGTTCTAACCGGAAAGATTTACTGTGCTGACTGTGGTGCGCCGATGTATAATCACAGGCAACGAAAAGGGCGTGAAAGAATATACTATACTACCAAAGGCGAAAAGCGGATAAGCCATTCAAATCCGGCAGATTGTTATGAATGTTCCACTTATAATCTTGCTTATCAGAAGTATGATCGGCACTGTACTTGCCACCATATTTCAACAAAAGCACTTAAAAGCATCATTCTGAAAACCATACAAGAGACTTGCCATTATGTTTCTTTGAATGAGCAGGAGTTTGTCTATTCTCTGCAAGAAGAATCGGCGATGAAAGATATTGCTGTTTCTGAAACTGTAAAAAACCGCATTGAAAGAAATCAGAAGCGAGTTCACGAACTGGATATGCTTATCAGGAAAATCTATGAAGATAATGTGATTGGAAGATTGCCGGACAGACTTTTTCAGAGTATGCTTACTGATTATGAAAATGAGCAGAACGAGCTAAACAAGATTATTGAGACTGACACCGCTGATATGCAACGGATTATAGGCGGTCAAAATAATGTGGAGCGTTTTCTAAAGCTGGTCAAAAAGTATGAGAAGATTACAGAACTTACTCCTGCCATGATAAATGAATTTATAGACAAAATTCTGGTTCACGAGCCACAAGGAAAAGGTGCAGACCGCACCACAGAGGTGGAGATATATCTTAACTATGTCGGGCAATTTCAAGTACCTGTGGAGCAGTATGAACCAACCGAGGAAGAAAGGATTGCTGCTGAAAAAGAAGCAGATCGACTTCGCAGAAAACGAGAATCCAATCGTAAGTATATGAAAAAGATTCGTGAGAAATCAAAAAAATTAGCGGAGTATGAGCGTATAGCAGAAGAAAAAAGTTCTGATAGCAAGCTGTGTGCTGAACAGAACGCCACAAGCAAATCAAATCGGCAAAAAGTGAAAGGAGAAAAAATAGCATGACAGAATTGAAACCACGAATCCATGACGAAAGTAACGGTCTGGACTATGTTCTTGTGGGCGATTACTATGTGCCGGACTTGAAGCTGCCGGAGGAACACCGCCCTATCGGTATGTGGGGCAGACTGCACAGGACATATTTGGAGCAGTACCGCCCTGCAAGGTTATCTGCCCTCTGTTTATCCGGCGAACTGCATACTTACCTTGCTGACCTGGACGAACAGGCAGCGGAAAGGTGCAGCCTTATCATTGAGCAGATGAAACAAGCCGAGGGTGTGACCGAAACCATGAAAGCAGACAATCAGATGTTGTGGGTACAGTCCATGAACTCTATCCGTAACCGAGCCGAAGAAATCATCAGACAGGAAATGATTTACTGCTGATTTTATCAAGTCCAAAACCAACAATTTTATATCGTCAACGAAGCGACAGGTATTTCCTTATGAAGTGTCTGTCGCTTTTCATTTATCAAACTTTAAGGAGGAAAACACAATGAAGATGAACCGGAATGAAATGGAAGCCCTTTATGCCTTTGGCTGTCCGAACCTGAAAGCAACTGTCGAGCGTTTGCGTATGGTGGCTGCCCTTGCACCCGATCCGGTGGCGAAGAAGCTGTTTTATATGCTTTCCGTCAAGCTGAGTGCTGAGGGTGTTGAAAGGTGGTATCGTTGCTTTTACCGCAGGCTGAGGGTGTTGAAAAACCGTAGGGAGGGCTGCTATGACGAGACTGACGAAGATTGAGAAAGAAACAATCGTTCTCTTTAATGAGGGCGAGGACAAGGCAAATATCTACACCCACAACGCCGGATTGAAAAAGAGGTTGGCTGCTTTTGCTAAGAAGTACCCTGACCTTTGCCGACTGGAAAAATCCAATGTTCAAGGCGGTGTTTCTTATGTGCTGGCAAAGTCCCGTCTGTCTATCCGCTTCCTGCCGCCTTACAGCGAGGAACGCAGACAGAAAGCCAGTGAATATGCGAAAAAGCATGGGCTGAACAGCCAGCAGGGATACTGTGATAATCAGGGCTGATATGCGGTTAAAATGTCAGGTGCAAACCTGATGTTTTGACCGTCGCCTATCGCCTGTGAGGAAAGTATCGGAGACTATAAATTTTACGGAAATGTGCGTTACAAGGTTTGAACAGGAACTCTGTACACAAAATTTTTTCTTCCATTCTTTAGGCTGATGAAGTATAATAGACAAAAGATAATTTTAGAAGTGAGCTTTTCGGGAGGCAGTATATATGGAAAAAAGTAAGGTAGAATTTGTATATAAAAATATTTCTTCATTAAACAAGATAAGTATAGTGAATAAAAAAATATTTCGTATTTTGCCATATATTTGTGTGCCATCACTTGCTATAGGGGGGATTGCGGTTTTCCTAAAAGAAATGTTGCCTATAAAAGGAGTGTTGCCTAATTATATTAGACTTGTTTGCTTAGTCATATTTTTCTTAACCTTTTTGATGTGGTTGGTGTCTTTCTTTTTTGAATACATTTTCCTGTTTTTATGGAAATGCCCTGTATGTAAAGGAAAATTTCCATGGTATAAGACTACTTTGGGATATTTAGGAGAAGAAGGAGGTAGTCTTGTAAATAAAGAAGTTAAAGATATTTGTGACCGCAAGAATAAGAAAATATCTTTAATTCAATATGAAAATAGCAATTTAATCATTCCCAAAAAGTGTCCGCATTGTGGTGAAGTTATATGGAAAAAATAATTTTTGTAGATTACCTGTAATCTGCCACAACTGAATATGACCGTTAAGGTCAGATGAAGAAACTGATGTATTGAGCGTAAAGCGATCATGCGTCGGTTTTTCTTATTTCATGAGCTGACAGAATTCCGACTGTATATCACCCGTGAGGAAAGTATCGGGGACTATGGATTTTGCAGAAATGTGAGTTACAAGGCTTGAACAGGAACTCTGTACACAAAATTTTTTCTTCCATTCTTTAAGTTGATGAAGTATAATGAGATATGAAAAATTGAGGTTTTTAATACTCGATTTCAAACAATCATTTTTATATAGCTGGAACTATGGAGGGCAAAAATGAATAATTTTTTACGAATGTGTTTGAATATAATTACACAAATAGGTCCCTATTTAGTTGTACTTCTTCTTTTGAAATATCTTGTAAATCTTCAACAAAAGAGAGCTAAAGAACGAGAGGAAGAACAGAAAAAGGGAATAATTAGGACGCATTATATAATAAAAACCGAAAAAGTACTTACTATGTTTTTTGTATTGGCGGTGTTTCTTTTTGGGGGAGCTACGGTAGCCAGTGCTATTCAACAAGATGATTTATTGCCACCAATTGGTTTTAGTATTTTCTTTATTGTTTCTTTAATCGGCTCATTGAATATGATTATGTGGAAACTGGAAGTGAACGGAGATGAAATCACATGGCGTTCAACTTTTGGAAGAAAGAGAACTTTTCGTTTTGGGGATATTACCTACTGCGAGAGAAAAAAAGGTTCTGTGCGTGTATATGTAAATGGGGAAAAGCTATTTACCATTGATAGTAATATCGATAAAGAAGAATTTATGGAAGATATAGAAAGAAGAAGAATCCCTGTAAAACCTTACTGGACAAATCAGCATAAGAAGAATCGTAAATGACATAGATTTTATAACAGTACGATGTTAGACAACTGAATATGACCGTCAAAGTCGGATGAAGAAACCGATGTATTGAGCGTAAAGCGATCATGCGTCGGTTTTTCTTATTTCATGAGCTGACAGAATTCCGACTGTATATCGCCTGTGAGGAAAGTATCGGAGACTATGGATTTTGCGGAAATGTGCGTTATAGGTAAGTAAAAAACTACTTGATAGAGCGTGAATTGAATTGTTCATATCGGTATGATATAATTTACTGAAATGAAGCAAGAAGGTGGACTTTTGTATGAAAAAATTTTTGAAAATATTGCTAATCATTGTAGGAATAGTTTTTTTGATTTTTGCAGCGCTGATATGTATTGGACTGTTTGTTGATTATGATGACCATATTGAAAATGGTCGTTATACTTATGTTCCGGAAGATGACAATAAAGACAATGCATATGTCGAATTCAATTTGAGTGATTACGATAAAAAGGATTCTGAACTCATATATTATAGTTCTGTCGAAGAAGCTATTTTGAATTCTCCTTTGAATGCTGAAAATGAAGAATTTTCTGTTCCAGAAGATTTTCTTAATCATGTTGATGAAATATTGCATATATGGAATGGCAAACAGTATGATACTATTTTCTATCGGGCAGGAAGTGATAACGATCCCGTTCAAGGTTTTGTGATTGCACGCTGCAAAAAAAAGATAGAAAATGAAAGTACACAATATGCGTTTGTAAATGCTACACCAGCTACCACTACACCAGATACCACTTATGGGGGAGACTTCAAAAAATTTATCCATTTATCTTTAACAATAAGTGATATTCAACAAGACTTAAATCCAAATTATCCGGATACCAGATTCGTTTTTGGCTATGCACATGATAAAGAAATTTACTCATTAGAAGTAGAAGGTCAAAAGCCAGATGGGATTATAGAATATGAAGAATATGGTAAAACGATGTATATGTGGTATTATAACGATTTGAAAAGCAATAAAAGAGGCGATTGTCTGAGCTACTCAGTAGATGTGCCAGAGTAATTTTTCAAATTGGCTAATCTGCCACAACTGAATATGACCGTCAAGGTCAGATGAAGAAACCGATGTATTGAGCGTAAAGCGATCATGCGTCGGTTTTTCTTATTTCATGAGCTGACAGAATTCCGACTGTATATCACCCGTGAGGAAAGTATCGGGGACTATGGATTTTGCATAAATGCGCGTTACAAGGCTTGAACAGGAACTCTGCACACAAATTTTTTCTTCCATTCGTTAAGTTGATGAAGTATAATGAAAAATAAGATAAAGTTAATTCTTGGAGGTGTTATTCATGTTTGGTTTTAAGAAAAATGAAAAGCCAACGCTCATTATTGAAGCAAAAGATCTAATGGAAATTATCAAGTCTGATTATGATAATGATATGGCTTTTACTCTTATTGAGTTTTCCTATAATGAGAAAAAATATGTGATGGGTTCCTGTGTTTTACCTGCTAACGCAGAGGAATGTAAAGAAAATATATCTTTTATATTTCAAGACAGAGTTTTTGAAAGTTTTGAGGAATTTCAAACTGCTATTATTATAGATAATAAAAACATCTTACAATTAGAAAAACCCCTTGAAATTTTAAGAGCAGGAATTATTGATAATGAGCCTATGCTGAAAACGCCATGGGGAGATAAAAGATTAGCTGATAAAGCTGTTAATAAATAGCGTGTCGCTTTGAAAGGAGTACAAATTTATGGCATTATTGATGTTTAGAACTTTTGGAGTGATTATAGTATCATTTATAGTCTTAATTATGTATGTTTTGCATAGAAAGAAAAATGGGAAGTTTATAAAACGAAAGGCTGTCAATGAAGAAGAAAAAATAAAATATCAAAAATGGGAAAAAATAATCAATGTGATGGCAGTTGTTGGGTTATTGATTCTCGGTATATTTATAACTGTTCCTTGTTGCTTGGATATACCTTATTTACTATCTAACAATTTAGTTGAAGTTACCGGAGAAGTTACACAAGGTGCAATGTCAGGAGAAAACTCTAATAGTGAAAGAAGAATACATATTAGAGATGAGAAAACTGGAGAAGAACATTCATTAAAATATTGGGGAACAGGTAGCGATTTAGGAGATAAGATAACTGTAAGGTATTTACCACACACAGAATATGGGTATGTAGTTGAATAGAATAAAAATAAATATCCTATTTTGTTTTGGGAAATTTGTAGATTACCTGTAATCTGCCACAACTGAATATGACCGTCAAGGTCAGATAAAGAAACCGATGTATTGAGCGTAAAGCGATCATGCGTCGGTTTTTCTTATTTCATGAGCTGACAGAATTCCGACTGTATATCACCCGTGAGGAAAGTATCGGGGACTATGGATTTTGCAGAAATGTGAGTTACAAGGCTTGAACAGGAACTCTGTACACAAAATTTTTTCTTCCATTCTTTAAGTTGATGAAGTATAATGAGATATGAAAAATTGAGGTTTTTAATACTCGATTTCAAACAATCATTTTTATATAGCTGGAACTATGGGGGGCAAAAAATGAATGATTTTTTACGAATGTGTTTGAATATAATTACACAAATAGGCCCCTATTTAGTTGTACTTCTTCTTTTGAAATATCTTGTAAATCTTCAACAAAAGAGAGCTAAAGAACGAGAGGAAGAACAGAAAAAGGGAATAATTAGAACGCATTATACAATAAAAACAGAGAAAACATTGACTATTATATTTGTTTTTGGAATTTTATTTACAGGAGGTTGTACTGTAGCAAGTGCTATCCAACAGGATGATATATTTCCTCCCTTGGTATTTGGCATTGCATTTGTTGTGTTTTTTATAGGCTCATTGAATATGATTATGTGGAAACTGGAAGTGGATGAAGATGAAATCACATGGCGTTCAACTTTTGGCAGAAAGAGAACTTTTCACTTTGAAGATATTACCTATTGCGAGAGAAGGAAAGGTTCTATGCGTGTATATGTAAATGGAGAAAAATTATTTACCATTGATAGTAATATTGACAAAGAAGAATTTATGGAGGACATAAAAAGAAGAAGAATCCCTGTAAAATCTTACTGGGCAAATCAGCATAAGAAAAATCGTAAATGACATAGATTTTATAACAGTACGATGTTAGACAACTGAATATGACCGTAAAGGAAGATGAAATATGAAAAAAGAGTTGAAACAAATATTGCTTATATGTTTATTTTTAATTATTGGTTGTGTACTTGGTTATTTTGTAGCACTTAATCAAATGAATCAACTTAGTGACCCTGAGTACATTGCGTTTTGGACAAGTCAAAATATGTCTGTTCCTGAACCATTAGGATTTACAAGAAGTATTCTTTCTTTTGGATTGCTTTTTGCTGGAATACCAACAGGTTTGATTTTTTATAGTGGTTTAGTTAAGAAATGGCTAACTCCTATCGCACCTAAAATTATAATTGGATTTGTTACTTTCCCGATTTATACACTTGCTGGAGTAATCGGTTCAATTCCTTTTATCATCTATAAAGGAATTTTTCTATTCAAAAATAATAGATGTAAATGACAACGAGCTTTTCAAGAGTAGGGTGTTTATCAACTACTTTTTAAGGCAACCACGCAAGGACGATCAGCTACATAGTTGGTCGTTTTTGTTTATCCATTTGCAGATTATCCGTAATCTGCCACAACTGAATATGAACGTTAAGGTCAGATGAAGAAACCGATGTATTGAGCGTAAAGCGATCATGCGTCGGTTTTTCTTTTTGCAAAATAGTCCGGTGGACTGTTTTGTAAAACCGAAGGAACTGACGGAGCTTGGGACGGGGCGAAGTCAGTTTGTTCGGGCGGGAGTACGGAGGGTGCAACCCTTTGTGCATGGGTACAGGGAATGCAATATCCCTGTGCAGGTCAAGGGCGGCAGCCTTGCCCAGTTAAGTGGCGTTTCGCCACTTAGTACTGGGTATTACTTGACGCAGAAAGCCGCAAGGAATCAGCTTCGCTGCCCTTCTCCCCTGTCGGGGAAATCAAAAAGAAAAGGAGGAACTCATGTGAAATTAACAAGACACAATGGACGAGCCGGAAAGAATGGCGTTTATAATCCGAAGCACAATGACCGCAGTTTTGACATTGCCAACAGCGAACACATTGATGAAGAACGAGCCAAACAAAATCTCTATTGGGACTGTTACAATGGCTTCCGCAATTTCAAAAATCCCGAAAAGGAAAATGAGCTGTCTGCCACTTTTGAAGATGTGGAACAGCTTTTTTATCATCAGCGGTATCGTGATTTTGTGACAGGACAGAACGAAAGAAATGTGAAGAACAGACACCCTGAAAGGAATAAGGAAACCGGAGATTTGCTCAAAAGCAAAAAGACCTGTCCAGAGGAAACGGTCTATCAGATTGGAACGCTTGATAATCATGTTCCGCCGGAATTGCTCATTGAGATCGTCACAGAATTTATGGAAATCGTAAATGAGCGTTTCGGCTCTCATGTCCATATCCTGAATTGGGCGCTGCACTTGGATGAAAGCACCCCTCATATTCACGAGCGTCATGTGTTCGACTGTGAAAATCAATATGGGGAGATTGCCCCACAGCAGGAAAAGGCTTTGGAAGCACTGGGGTTTGAACTGCCGGAACCGGAGAAGCCTGTCGGAAGAAAAAATAACCGCAAGATGACTTTCGATTCAGCTTGCCGAGTGCTGCTGTTTGATGTGGCGAAAAAGCATGGCTTACAACTGGAAGAAGAACCGGAATATGGTGGTCGTGCTTATCTGGAAAAACAGGATTATATCCTTTTCAAGCAAAAGGAGCAACTGTCAGCACAGGAGCAAAAGCTGGAAGAACTCACGATGAAGATTGAGGATGTGGAAGCTCTGGTGGATGAGGTTGCCGATATTGCCTATGACAAGGCGGTTGAGGTCGTTGCTGATACTGTAAAACTGGAAACGCACAAGGAGGATATTAAGCTGGTGGAGCAGTCTAAGGCGTGGGTTCTCTCCCCTGAGCGTAAGGCTTCAAAGAAAGAAGTTGAGTATGCAGTGAAACGATTGGATGGCGTGATTGCCAGAATCACAAATGCTATGAAATCAACTATTCAGAAAATCCAAACTACGCTGATGAAACCGGAGGTCAAAAAAGCCGGAACGGAGCAAATCAAGAAGAAAGCCAAAAGTTCCATTATAGAGCAGTTGAGCCGCAAGAAGAAGGAAATGGCAGAGCGTGAAGTCAGCCGGACAATTCCGGCGAAAAGCAAAAAACAGGATATGGAACTTTAAGGCACTTGCTGTTTTCACTTTGAAAATGACAGGTGCTTTTGCTTTAGGGAGCAAGAAATTATCTTCCATTCTTTAGGTTGATGAAGTATAATGGAGATACACTATTTGAAAATCTTAAAGAGGTAACAGCTATCATGAAAAAACTATTAACATTGATGTTACTTGTTTCACTGTGCTTAAGCGGTTGTGCATTAGGGAACAATGTATCGGATATATTAAAGATATGTTAAAAGATTTTTTGCCAATAGAAAACAGTGATGATTGGATAATGTCGATATTAAGCAACAATATTAAGGTCGATAAAGATGGTGAAGAAACGTTAGAAATTTGTGGAGTAATGGGATAGGAGACCAGCTATGAATATTAAAGAACTTGTACTAGTAATCAGCATTCTTTTATCCATAAGAATAGCTGAATACGCTATGAAAAAATATAAGGAACAGAAAGACGTTGAGGTAACAAAAAAGCAGAAATCCAGAAAGCAGACAAAAAAATATATAATTACAGCACCCAGCATCTTGAAAGTAGGATTACCATGCGGAATATTTTTTGGTTGTACAACTATTGCTTTTATTTTAAGTCAGATCTTCAAATGGGAATTTGTACAACAGATAGAAAATTGTTATTTTATGTTGATTTGTTTGTTGGTATCTATAGGATTTACAGTATTAGGAATTGTTCTGACATTATATGGATACATATGGAAGATAGAATATGACACACAAGAGATTATCTACCGTTCTGCATTAGGAATTACAAGGAAATATAGAATTGAAGATATTACAAGATGCGTAGGAAAGAGAAGAAATCAATATCGCTTTTATCAAGGGGAGAAAAAGATATTCCAGTATGAAATGGATGCAGAAGGAGATGTTTATGATTTACTAATTATTTTGAAAAAAAAGGGGATAGATGAAGAAGAATTGATTCCATCTACGAAAGAGCACTGCATCGTAGAGCCAATGATTATCCGGAAAATATTGCCTATCATAGGTTTCTGCATTTATACTTTTTTTACAATTGTATTATTTTTGACTCGAGATGGGAAAATTTGGATGTATCTGTTGCTGGGAGTGATAGATTTACTGTTGCTTTATTACAGCGGTGTCTATTGGTATGATCAACTGGAAGTACAAGACAAACTTTATAAGAAAGATTTTCTAAAGAAAATGCGGACAGTTGAATTTAAAGAGATTACAAAGGTTGAGCAACACAAAAGTATAATAGAAAAGGAGTACATAATTATTTATGTAAAAGGAGAAAAACCAATAAAAATAGACAGATATAATGAAAATGTAGAAGTTTTGCTAATGAGATTAAAGGATGAAAAAATATCTGTAATGTGATTGATAAATAATGTGGAAGATTAGGATAAAGAAGAAGCAGTACTTATTCGGATAAAAAAGGAAAGCGGAGAACACCAGATCTCTTACTGGTACAATTTTCCAGTATTGAAACGTATATTGGTTCAGCATTTGGTGGTGCATTAGGTGGAATTTTGGGAGCACCTTCAGCTATAGGAAAAGTAGGTACAACTATAGGCGCTTCTGAAAAGATACTAAATTTTTTATCAAAGCCCTTTATTATTGGAGGGATTTCAAGTGGAACATCAACATTAGTTGGGGAAAGTCTTGAAACGATGACAGGAACAAATAAAAGGGGAATAGAACAAATCGGCTTGGATGTACTTGAAGATTTGATTTTAGGAGGTATCTTAGGCGGTATAGGATCAAAAATAAAAATAAAAGGATTAAATGCAGGAAGAAATAACTATCAAGCAATTTTTGCAGGAGGAATAACAAGGCTTGTTAATGGGACAGGTGCAATGCATCTTAAAACATTATTAAAAGGATATATTGCACAATTAGTTGAATCGATAGGAGATGGAGTAGCAGGAGAGATATATGATTATATAAAAACAGAATTATTTGGTTGTGGGGAGGCATAAAATGGAATTTAGTATTTTTAGACTTGAAATAAGAGGGATATTGTTTGGAATAGCAGTATTATGTTATATAGTGTATTGTATAAAAAAAAAAGTTTTTATTTGCACTTTTTTTTAAGAAAAAAAGTGTTGTAGAGCAATATAAATATAACGGTAGAAATGATATTAAATTACTTAGAGGTGCTAATTTAATGTTATTAATAACGGTAATTTTTATTTTAGTATATATAATGAAAATTATTTTTGATATTCCGTACATAATTAATAAAGAATATTTTTACATTAAAGGCTATACTATTGAACAAAGTCATGGTGGTGCGGATGTTTCTCATGAACGTAGAAGCATTTTTGTAAAGGATGAAGATACAGGAAAAGTATTTGAAATTACGGTTTTTTCAGAATACATTGATGAAAACGATTTTTTAGAAGTTGAATTTTTGCCACATACCAAATATGGAGCAATTATTTCGAGAGAAAAATCGAGATGATTAGGTTAATTGGAAGTTACCATACAAGGAGAAAATGCTATGACAATATCTGATTTCAAGAAAGACACAAGCCTGACAAGTATACCGGAAAACAGCAGCAATCTTACAAACTTAGATTTAGAACCTGTAATCGCCTATGGCAGACTGCGTGCATTATTTGGAGAACCCAATTATGAAACACAGAATTTTGAAGACGCTTACTCTTATATTCTATTTGTTGAGTCGGAGTCTTCTGAAAAAATTTACTTGGAAGTGTATGAGGGAAGCAGCGGACCGGCGATTGGTGGTCTGAACAATGCTGAGAGTTTGCAAGCTGCTGAAACTCTGAAGAAATTGATAGAGGAATCAGAAGAAGTGGCAGATTATCAGTATGAGGGATACTATTTGGATTTAGATTCAAAAATCACTATGGGTATCAAAGATGGCGTGCCTTATTATAACGAGGAATTTTGTGAGGAAATTCCCGATTTTCAGTAATTAGACGAAATAATTATCATTTAGAAGAAGCAGGAAATCTGAAAAGGTCTCCTGCTTTTTTGCACCCCAAATTGAATATGGAACTCTAAAGCACTTGCTGTTTTCACTTTGAAAATGACAGGTGCTTTTGCTTTAGGGAGGGTAAGTTTGTCAGAAAACTAAGTTAAAAATATTTCACTTTTGCTATTGACATTTGTATATCCGAGTGATATATTTATAACATCGCAAGTGCGAAATATATAACATTGGAGGAAGAAACATGAATAAAAAAGTATCTTTAAGAGAAATTGTTGGAACAAAAATAATCTACGCAATCATTCTTGCATCTTACTACTGGATGTGGGCAAGAACGGATTGGAAAGACTGGTATCTAACTTTACAGCTTGTACTTGGTTGTTTCCTTGCTGCTTTTTTTGCATTTCAGCAAATGAGAATTAAGAAATACAAAAAGGAAGGAATTGATGAAATGGCAGAGCGAAACTTGAAACGATGTGATTCATTTTGCTTGAAGGTTTTTGTCGCTGTTATGGTTGTAGTTGCCTGGGGATGTGCTGTTTTGGGTCATGTTGATGCTATCAATATGGGAGTAGTTGGGTGGATTATAGTTTTAACTATTTTGATTTTATCTATTATTAGAACATTGATGTTTGTGATTATAGATAGCAAGGGGGTATGATATGGCTCTTGTTACAAAAATTAAAGAATATCGTGAGCAGGCAGGATATAAGCAAAGCGAACTTGCAGAGCTTGTTGGTGCGAGACGAGAAACGATAGTTCACCTTGAAAATGGCAGATATAATCCGTCTCTTAAATTAGCCATGGATATTGCAAAAGTATTTCATGTTACAGTGGAGGAGTTATTTGAATTTGTAGAAGATGAGAAATAAAATTTAGACATCTTCTTACTAATAAATCTTCACAGCTTTACTAAGCAGGAAATCCGAAAAGGTCTCCTGCTTTTTTGCACCCAAAATTGAATATGGAACTCTAAGGCACTTGCTGTTTTCGTTTTGAAAATGACAGGTGCTTTTTTCGTTTCAGGAAAGGAGTCACATGAATGTATTTGAAGTTGTAAAAGAAAATGTTACTGCCCGACAAGCCGCAGAAGCCTATGGCTTGAAAGTGGGTCGCACAGGTATAGCGTGCTGTCCGTTTCACTCGGATAAGTCCCCCAGTATGAAGCTGGATGAACGCTATTACTGTTTTGGCTGCGGAGCAACTGGAGACGCTGTTGATCTGACAGCGAAGCTATTCGGTATCGGGCTGAGGGAAGCTGCTGTCAAACTTGCTGAAGATTTTGGTCTTAACTATGACAGCCGACAAAAGCCCAGTATTCGCCCTCGTATTCGTGAGCCGACACCGGAACAGAAGTATCAAAAAGAAGAAAATCATTGCTACAAGGTGCTGACGGATTATTTTCATCTTCTTAGAGAATGGGAAAAGAAATACGCTCCTAAACAGCCGGATGAGGAATGGAATCCCCTGTTTGCAGAAGCACTGTATAAGAAGAACTATATCGAATATCTGCTTGATATTCTTCTGTATGGTTCATTGGAGGAACGAAAAGCACTTGTGGCAGAACAGAGAAAGGAGGTGTTGAAACTTGAACAACGAATTGCAGAACTGTCAGCAGACAGAACCATGCACAGTAGAAGAAATCCGAAACAGCTTAGAGCAGAGCGAGAAAGGTAAGGTTTATAATACTGCCGCAAATTATAAGCGTGTTCTGCAATATGACCCACTTTTGAAAGGAGCTATCCGAAAAAATCTTCTGACCGAAAGAATCGACATTGTGAAGCCCCTCGGTTGGTATCGTGACAGCCCGACATTGACGGATGTGGATGTGAAATATCTGCTCCTATATTTTGAAGAAAACTATGGATTGACCGTAGAGAAGAAAATCATAGACGCAGTTGCGGTTATTGCCAACGAAAACCGTTACCACCCTGTCTGCGATTTTCTCAATGCCCTACACTGGGACGGAACGGAACGCATACGCTTCTGTCTGCACCGCTTTCTCGGTTCTGATACAGATGATTACACCTATGAAGCATTGAAGTTGTTTCTGTTGGGTGCTATCTCACGAGCCTTTAAGCCGGGGTGCAAATTTGAGGTAATGCTCTGTCTTGTAGGCGGTCAGGGAGCCGGAAAGTCCTCTTTCTTCCGTTTGCTTGCGGTCAATGATGATTGGTTCTCTGATGACTTGAAGAAGCTGGATGATGAAAATGTGTACCGCAAAATGCAGGGGCATTGGATTATTGAAATGTCGGAAATGATTGCAACCGCCAACGCTAAGAGCATTGAAGAAATCAAGTCCTTTCTGAGCCGACAAAAGGAAACCTATAAGATACCCTATGAAACACATCCGGCAGACAGAAAACGACAATGTGTGTTTGGAGGTTCTTCCAATACCCTTGACTTTCTTCCCCTCGACCGAACAGGCAACCGCCGCTTCGTTCCGGTTATGGTCTATCCTGAAAGGGCTGAGGTTCATATTTTGGCAGATGAACAGGCTTCAAGAGAGTATATCAATCAGATGTGGGCAGAAGCTATGGAGATTTACAGAAGCGGAAATTTCCGTCTGAGATTCAGTCCGGCTATGAACGCTTATCTGAAAGCCCACCAAAAGGACTTTATGCCGGAGGACACAAAGGCAGGACAGATTTTAGACTATTTGGAACGCTATTCCGGCAGCATGGTCTGTTCCAAACAGCTTTATAAGGAAGCACTGGGGCATGATTATGACGAACCGAAACAATGGGAACTGCGAGAGATCAACGACATTATGAATAACGCTGTCACAGGCTGGAGGGCGTTCAGCAATCCTAGGTATTTTCCAGAGCCTTACCGCAGACAAAAAGGCTGGGAGCGTATCAGGAACGACAACGAGCCTGACAACAGCATGGATGGTTTTCAAGAAATCCCGACAGAGGAAATGGAACAGTTAGGGCTTTCGGAAGAATGGTTGAAGCAAAAATAAAAGCCAGTTGTCGCTTCGGTTGTCGAGCCGGTTGTCGGTCTGGTTGTCGGTCTGGTTGTCGGGCAAAAATCCCGAAAGCCTTGATATTGCGGCACTTTTCCCTCTCTGACAACCATGACAACCAATATTATAAAGAAAAAGAAAATAGTAAAAAGATAGTATCGCCCGATAAAGAAAAAAGGTTTTCTGATGTCCGTTGTCGGAACTTCGTTGTCAGACCTTTCCTTGTCGGGCTTTTTTCATTCAAGGAGGAATATCGTATGACAAATATTGTGAATAGTACACTACCCACCCCAAATAACCATTCGGAGAAAAACAAACCGGATGGAGTTTTTGTGATTAAGCAAGGCAAAACAAATTATAAAGTCAAAGTGTTTTTTGACCATAGTAGCGGTTTGACTGCTGAGGACAGATTGAAACGCATTATTCAGGCAGAAGCAGAGAGAGAATCTGCGTAAGTAATATGAAAAATATCCACGCACCCCCTTGACAAAAGCTTTCAGAGGACAGCCTTTTATCTGCAATGGAGAGAGCCAGAAGTGAAGATATGGACGATGATGTGGAGCGTAAGGGACTGGGGACACCTGCCACAAGAGCAGATATTATTGAAAAGCTGGTAAAGGACGGTTTTGTAAAACGTGAGAAAAAACAGATGATACCGACTGAGGACGGGATAAAGCTAATTACAGTGTTGCCGGATGTTGTGAAATCCCCGAAGCTGACCGCAGACTGGGAGAATGAGCTGACACAGGTATCCAAAGGAGAAGTGTCTGCCGGGCAGTTCATGTCGGGGATTAAGGCAATGGTAGGTGACCTTGTAAAGACTTATCACAATGTCAGTGACGAGCAGAAAAAAATGTTTGCACAAGAGCAGAAGGTGTTTGGCAAATGCCCGAACTGTGGAAAAGATGTCGTGAATGGAAAATATGGGGCTTACTATACTGGAAGATGCGGCATGAATGTAAACAGGGTAATGGGAAAGGTGTTGTCAGATGATCAGGTGGAAAGTCTGCTTGCCGGAAAGAAAATCCTGCTCAAAGGACTAACCAGTAAAGCTGGGAAAAAATATGGTGCCTACATCATTCCGAATGGAACAGAGGAATACAGCTATACCAAAGACGGAGAGGTAAAATCTGGTGTACAGTATAGGTTTACAATGGAATTTTTGGATAGAAAATGTGGTGCAAACCGGAAATATAGGGTGTAGGTAGGATATGCATAAATAAAAGAATATAGCTTCAAAGTTATTCTTGATTAAGACAAATGCAAAAGCATTTTGTAAATAGTAATGATAGGGGGTATAATTAAAGTATTATTTATCAGAAATGCTTAAAATTAGGAGAAGGTGGATAATCACTATGAAGATGGAGAATGTAGAGAAGTTTAATGAAGCATATATAAACGATGATTTGAAAAAATGTGAATTTGAATTATTTTTCTTAATGTTGATGTATAATACTGATATTAGAGATGGAAAAGAGTATGATCATGATCTAAAGCATATTTTGTTTAAGACAAACTGTATTCGAAATCCAATAGGAATGAAATATACAGATAGAGATTATGAAAAAACGAAACAGATTTTAGGAGATGTTTTAAACATAGCAAACGCAATAAATGATGCTAAGGTAGATACTCGGGATATTATTCAAGAAGGAATTACTATTGATAAGCGAATTATAAAAGATGTTCTTGATATGGCAGCTTATACAGAATGTTTTTATAAAATGAACTCTGTTAATTCTGCAAGAATGGATGAATGTGATGCAGGTAAGATCCCATTTATAGAACAATTAATTAGTCTTGTAGTTTTTAATCAAGATCAAACACGTCTTGTTAAGGAAAACTATATGGATTTTATAAATCAGGATTATCAAACAGGAATGGAATTGTCAATAGCTAATAGACCCGTTGAACATTATGAAAATTTAGAAGTATCAGTATCTGATAATTTTGAATCAATTCTTGAAAGTATGAACGAGATAATTCATTATTTGTATTATAGATTTGGTGAAAATTTAAAAGTACAAATTGTAAATACAGACATTCAACTGAAACGTGTACATCCTTACGAAAATGCTGATTTTGAAAAATACTTATATATTGCATCGCAAAGGTTTCTTATTTGTAGAATAGAAGAAGGAATTCGTTACGGATATTATGAACTTGGGTATGTGGATAAGTCACAAGAAGGGATTAGAGAATATGCATTTTCGTTAGAAAATGATGAAAAATATAAAGCAAGAAGAATGGGAGTGTTAAGGAGAGAATACCAAGTAAGAAATCATACGCTGTTAGATTATAGAAATCAAGAAGATATTCCAATTATATATGAAAAATTGTCAATATTGTCAGATGAGTTAATTGGGATCCAAACAAAAGAATATGCATTATTTGAGTTTAGTAAATTTCATCCTGATAAAGCACTATTTCAAGAAGTAGAAAAAGTAGCTGAGATAAAAGAGCGGATTGTAGAATCATTGACAAAAGATTATTATTTGGACTGTAATGTAAAAGGTATATGTATACGAGATTTATTAATAACATATAAGTATTTAGATACATTATCAGAGGTTTTATATTTTGCATCATTAAAGTGTATTGATAATAAAAAACAAGATACATATTTTAAAGAAATAAGTTTAGTTGATATTTCATACCTCTCCGAAGAACTGTCAAGAATGCATGATTTTGAACTTGAATATGCAGAAAAATTAATTGACAGATTTATATTTCATGAAAAGAAAAATAGGGATGATGATATATTTTCTCAACCGTTATTAACAATTAGTAAAAGTCAAGTGATTTTGAGTCAAGCTCTATTGGATCAAGTGAATCTTGATAGATTTATTGAGCGTCAATTTATTAGATATAAGAAAAATGTAGCAGAAGTAGGACATATTTTCGAACGTAAATTTATTGAAAAGCTTAAACGTGGATATTCAAAAGGGATTATAGATTTTAAATATAAAGAGATTCCTAATTTTCATGTAAATACAAATAAAGTAAAATATGAAGCATTTGATGGTAAGGAAATCGAATATGATGTTATTACTGTTTTGGGAGATTATCTTATACTTACAGAATTAAAGGCGGTAATGACATCATATGATTTAAATGAATTAGAAAAACGAAAAGAAAATGTTAAAGAAGCGATAGAACAACTTAACCGTCGAAAGAAATCAGTAAGCTATGATTGGAATATATTTAAAAAATTAGTATCTATAGATTTACCAGATGAACCATATGATGAGAATCATATAATACTAATTGCATGTACAGACACTTATGATTATACCCCACTCAAAAAGGATGATGTTTTTATTACAGATGATTCTTCTTATCTAAAATACTTTACAAATCCGTATCTAGATGTAGTAACGGCATACCCGGAATCAGCATCAATACGAAACGTGAAAAGTATATGGAGGAATGGATATCCAGAAGCAAAAGAATTTATGGAATATTTGATGAATCCTGTCACAATTTTTCCATTTGCTAATACCATTAAAAAAATATATATTCCAGTGCCGGTTATGGATGAGAAAGATTGTGCAATTTTTTGCGAGGAGTATATATTGCCAGAGGATCCAATTGTGACATCAATGTCAGAAATTGAAAAAAAACAAAAGAAAACAGTTATAAATCACTTTAAGAAAATATATCCTAATGATTTGTGTCCATGCGGAAGTGGGAAAAAATTTAAAAAATGTCATAGAGGAAAAGGGATATACGATTAAAAAGGAATTTTTATGCAATGAATTGTGGAGCAATAGCACTTGGGAGAAATCTTAGGTGCTATTTTTACATAAATAAAATGCTGGAAAGGAGCATTCCTGTAATTCATTAAAAGCGCCAATTGAATAAAAAAGAACCTCAAGGTATGATTGAGTTGCATCTTGGCGGATGTAAACAA